>DQWD01000133.1 GCA_011042725.1 Candidatus Aminicenantota bacterium
AGTAAAATCAATCCGCGCTAGATTCTTAAACTGATAAAGAGACTCGTGAATGAGGGCCATGGAACGAATGCGATTTTGGCTAACTTCAACCATTTCCTGAAATTCCTTATTTTGACTCTTCAGGGCCTGCAATCGAAGAAGGCTAGCCATTAGCTGCATATTATTCTTGACGCGGTGGTGAATTTCCTGAAGAAGAACTGTTTTTTCTTTTAAAGATTCTTTTAGCCGCCTTGCGGCTCTTTTTCGTCGAGTTATATCTTGATAGAGAGCGTAAAATCCTTTCGACTCGCCCTTAATTATTATCGGGGTTACCGTAATTTGAACCTCGATCCTCTTTCCCTTTTTAGTCCGACGAATAGCTTCAAAAACAACATTTTGGCCTTTAGTTAACTTATCATAAATCTTTTTTAGTTTTTTGCTCTCCCCGGAAGGGATAATTAACTCGTCAATATTACGGCCACAGATTTCTTCGCCTTGGTAACCAAAAAGGCGCTCAAATTCTTTATTAACCCTTAGCACTTTGGCTCTAGGATCAGCCATTACTATTCCAAGCGGAGTGTCTTCAAATAGCTTATTAAGATAAGCCCTTTCCTGCTCTAAAGCCTGATTTATTTTGACTTTTTCGGTGATATCGCGGTGAATACTGATAATAGCTAATTGCCCTTTATAACTAGTGAGAGCGGCATTTACTTCTAGGATCATCTCTTGGCCATCGGGCCGTCTATGAGTAGTTTGAAGGTTCCGTAAATGTCCCTTTTTTAAAACTTTTACTATATATCTCCGCCCTCTTTGGATATCTTTACTAAATTCTTGTAAGCTTCGGCCAATTAACTTTCCACGAGGAAGTCCATATAAACGACAAGCCTGAATATTAGCATCCAGAATAATCTCCTTCTCTGGCTCAAAAACAAGGATAGCATCGTGGGCATTCTCAAAAATTCTTCGATAGTAAGCTTCCGATTCAACGAATGCCTTTTCGATTCGCCTCTTTTCAGTGATATCCAGAAGCTGGGCTACCGTTTGGGGACGACCTTGATTGTCTTTAACCACAGTAGAAATAATTTCAACCCTTCTCTTTTCCCCACTTTTGTGGACAACATTAAATTCGTAGCGCGGGGGAACTTTCTCTCCTTTCTGGCGAAGCATATATCTTTCCTCCACCAAATTACGACTTTCCTCATCTAAAAACTGGCGAAAATCCTTGCCAATTACCTCATCTACGGAATATCCCAGCAATTCACAAAATTCATCATTGATATACTTAAATCGAAATTGATCATCGACAATCAAGACCCCAGCATGAGAAGAGCGAACCAAGGTTTCATAAAGTTTAGCTTTTTCCTTAAAACTCCTCAAAATATCCGGTAAAACCAAGTCTTCCTTTTTTTTCCACTTATTTTCCTGCTTCACTAACGCCAAGGGATGATGCTGATCAATATCAAGAACCTGTTCCTTAAAACATTTATTCAAATCATACTGACAGATGGCCATCATTCTTAAATTTTGCAACGTATCTTGCACTCTTCGCTCATAATCTTGTATTTCGGACCATGTTGATACTGATATTCCTGAAACATTGCCCGTAACTCGAAGACCACTAAATCCTCTTTCAAGGGCTCCCTTCTCTTTTTCCTGCCATCTATTAAGCACCTCTTCGACAAGAAAAATTCCCTTGGGAAAATACCATTCCTGGGTGGAATAAAGCTCCAATTGCCCCTTCTTCCGCAGTTGGTCAAAACCTGGAATTTCCTTCCTAAGGATTTTCTCCAGCTTCTCCAAAGGAAGAGGTTCAGAGGTAATCCAGATCACCTGATCATTTTCCTTCAGCCCCGCTTTGATATAAGGCAGAAGAATTTCCAGTAAATCCTCCTGAGAGCGGTAAAAAAGGCACAAATGAAAACCCCAGCTTACAGCACCAACGAGCTTTAAGCCTGAATCCTTTAAATCGCTAGCCAATCGTCCTCTCCTTTCAGAAATGCTTTGGGGAGGGAGAAGAATCAAAATTTAAAGATTAAAGAAAAAAGAAGAGAAAAAAAGAGAAAGCTAAGTCTGTGCTTTGTCAATAACACTGGTTTAATAGGCTATAATCTTTAACTTAAAAAGTCAAGCAAAGGGCTATTTAATCATTTATTTACTTATTAGTAGAAAATTTTCTTTATAAACTTTACTTAACTTATAAAACGTACTTATAAAGTTTAAGGCCAGAAGGAGGAAGAACTTTTTCCTGATAAATATCCCAGTAGCACTGTTTAGCTTCTCCCAGTTTCTCAAAAAGAGGGTGATCCGAGCGAGCCAAGTGGGTGGCTACAGCCTTTTCCTGCTCGTCGATCAAAGTCAACTTTTGACAGCGGTTCAAAATCCCTGCTGTACCCACACTACAAACAGCTACCAACCGCCCTTCTCTTACGGCTTGAATTAATTCCCCATAAAGAAAATCCCTCTCCACAACCTTAATCCCCCACTCTCGAAGGATGGCCACTATTCCCTTAATCGTCACCGAAGGTAATATCAGCGGGCTCTCGGGGATTTTAACCACTTCTCCATCTTCAAAGGCCAAAAGAACACAGGAGGAATCCCACTCGGTAATTTCCCTTTCTTCAATCGGCAGATGCAACCGATCGTCAAGAAAAAGGGCTGCCCCAGCCGTTGGGTCAACCCGGCAAGCCAGATCAATAGCTTTGAGACTCATTAAATAATTAATCCCCAACTTCAGCCACCCCGTGCCATTTGCTCTAACCGCCCGAACCAAAGAAGGCACCACGACACCATTAAATGGCTCCCCCAAGTAACGATCATAAAGACAAGCTATCACTCTAATCCCCGGCTTCCCGGGATGAGTAACACCAATGGATTGTTCCTCATCCACGGTGAAAGGCCGCAGATAGCCCTGCGCCTGCTTCGCCGCCATCTCTTCTAGAAAGTCTCTCATTTCCGGCGCGGCCAAATATTGATGAATAAACAGATTTTCTAGCTCTTCCAGCGAAGGAACAAGCG
The DNA here is from genome assembly GCA_011042725.1 of Candidatus Aminicenantota bacterium. GTDB lineage: Bacteria > Acidobacteriota > Aminicenantia > Aminicenantales > Aminicenantaceae > JdFR-80. The sequence goes on from DQWD01000133.1 coordinate 2,995, forward strand.
ATTGCTGTTGAGCACTTAAATTAAAGGAAATTCCCCGCCGGAAACGCTCCAGGTTATCATGCCAGTTCAAAAAATGAAGATGGAGGCGGCCTCGACCATCTTTCTTACAAAAAAAGCGAATCCCTTCAAAAGTTAAAAACAAACCATAATGGATAGAACGAGAAACAGCGTAAACCTTGGCCTCCGCCTCGAGAATTTTCCCTCGTTTTTCATCCAAAAGAAAACGCAGTTGTTTTGCCGCCCATCTAATACCCTCGAATTTAGCCATAAATGACTCCCTTCTTGGAAATAATTAATAATTAATATAGAAATAATAAACGATGAAAATTAACACAGAAATTTTATATCATAAAAACAAGAAGGAAAGAAGAGGCGCGCTTAGAAAATCAAAATCACTCAGCGACAATGAGCAAGGACTGGGAATCAAAACGGACCGGTAATTCCCCGGCCGGGGCAAATTCATGATCTTTAAGGACTCTTAAACCAATGGTGTTATCCTCAAACTTTAAGGTGAGCATAACATCGAAGATCTGTTGATAAGGCTTTACCCGAAGGGGCCAGCCCTCCTCATCAAAATCTAATTCTTCTCTTGGAAGAGAAACACTAAACCAAAGGGAAGTTTTAACACGAGAGGCAAACTCTTTAAAGAGGAGAATCTCCTCGCTTGTTCCCTTCTCAAAGTCGTAACCATCGACAATGATCAACTCGGCTGGAAAATTTCCTTCTCTAATCATTGCTTCCAGGCTCCGAAGAACCCGCTCCGTTTGGGTGGCATCCTGGTGAAAATTCATGATAACTCGCTGGCGAGCTAACGATGCCAGCACTTCTTCGGCCTGCTGGTAAGGAATATTCCGGCGGCGGGCAACTTCACGAAAAATATCCTCATACCAAGTAAGGATATAATCAACCCGCCGGGCATAGGAAACGTGTATAACGGGTTTTTCCAAAAGTAAATTATAAGTGGCTAAATGAACTAAACAAGCAGTTTTACCCACTCCCTTAGTTCCTACCAGAGCCCCGATTTCACCTGGTTTAACCCCCCCATGAGTGGCTTTTTCAATAATCCTCCAGGGACTGTGATCGGTTATTTCTTTTTTCAACATTGGCTAACCCTCCTCGGTAACTTTCAGGCTACCTGAGCCTTCTTGTTTTTCTCCGCCAATTCGGCCTGGATCTTTTCAGCTAAGGGAGCCGGAAGCGGCTGATATTTGAGAAATTCCATGGTGAAAGTCGCCTTTCCCTGGGTTAGAGAGCGAAGGGTGGTGGAATAACCAAACATCTCTTTTAGAGGAACTTCAGCATCAACACGAGCAAACTGGCCATCTTCGCTAGAACTGACAATTATCCCTCTTCTCTGATTAAGGCTGGCAAAAATACTCCCGATATATTCCGATGGACCTTCAACTGAAACTTTCATGATCGGCTCCAAAATTACCGGCTTGGCTCGAAGGTAGGCTTGGCGGAAAGCCTCCCGGGCAGCCACCTGAAAAGCTAAATCCGAGGAATCAACGGGATGATCTTGACCATCAGTCAAAACAACCCGGACACCGGTAACCGGAAAACCAGTTAAGGGCCCCTTAGCCATGGCTTGTTGAAAACCTTTATCACATGAAGGGATAAATTCGCGGGGAATCTTACCCCCTTTAATTAAATCCACAAATTCGTAGGGTTTTTCTTTCTGTGGTTCAAGATAGCCCATGACTCGCCCATATTGACCCGCGCCGCCGGTTTGTTTTTTATGAGTATAGTCAAAATTCGCTTTCTGAGTTATAGTCTCGCGGTAGGCAACCTGGGGAGGGCCAGTTTCCACACTGGCTTTAAATTCTCGTCTCATTCTCTCCAGATAAACTTCCAGATGTAATTCACCCATCCCTTGGATGATGGTTTCCTGGGATTCAGGATCCACATAGACGCGAAAGGTAGGATCTTCTTTGGCAAATTTCTGGAGGGCCCGGGCCATCCGGTTAGCCACCTTTTGGTCGGTGGGCTTAACAGCCAGGGAGATCACCGGCTCCGGAACATGAATGGGAGTTAAAGCCAGATTTAATCCCGGGCTAACAAAAGTATCACCAGAGAGGCAATCAATGCCAAATAAGGCAACGATATCGCCAGCTAGAGCTTCTTCGATATCTTCCATCTCATCGGCATGCATCCGGCCGATGCGCCCCACCCGGAACTTGCTCCGGGAACGGGAATTGAATAATTCATCTCCCTTTTTGATTTTTCCCTGGTAAAGACGAATATAGGTTAATTGCCCATAAAAAGTATCTTCGAGTTTGAAAGCCAAAGCTACTGTCGGATCATCAGGAGAAGATGAAAGCTTAATTTTTTCGTCTGGATTTTCAGAATTAAAAGCCTCATTAACTATCTCACCAGGATGAGGCAAGTAATAACCAACAGCATCGATTAGAGGTTGCACTCCTTTATTGCGGTAGGCACTGCCCATTAAAACCGGTAAAATGTCCTGGGCAATAGTTCCTCTCCGCAGGGCTTCGATAATCTGTTCGGGAGTCTCGCGGCTCTCCAGCACGGCTTCCATTAACTCATCGGAAAACATGGTGGCCGCATCCAGCATTCTTTCGCGAGCCTGCCTGGCTTCTTCCTCCATCTCCGGAGGAATAGGCTCTTCCTTGACCACCTCACCAAATTTTCCCTCAAAATAAAGAGCTTTCATCGTTACTAAATCTACCACTCCTTGGTGCTTTTCCTCTAGCCCGATAGGCAATTGCAGAGGCACGGGGTTTCGTCCCAACTGCTCCCTCATCTGGTTAATCACGCGAGTGGGATTAGCTCCAGTACGGTCAAGTTTATTAATAAAAGCCACGATGGGCACGTTATAGCGGCGAAACTGACGATCAACGGTAATGGTTTGTGATTGCACTCCCCCCACCGAACAGAGAACCAGCACCGCTCCATCAAGAACTCGCAAGGCTCGTTCAACCTCGATGGTGAAGTCAACGTGGCCAGGCGTGTCGATAATATTGATCTGGTAACCTTGCCAATTAACCGTGGTTGATGCCGACTGGATGGTGATGCCTCTTTCTCTTTCCAGCTCCATTGAGTCCATGGTGGCTCCCTTGCCATCTTTACCACGCACCTCATGCATGCGATGAATCTTGCGGGAATAGAACAGAATTCGCTCGGTCAGGGTAGTCTTCCCCGAATCAATATGGGCGCTGATACCGATGTTGCGCCTTAACTTCAAGTCGACCTGTTGGCTCATCGTAAACAAATGCTCCTGTTTAAAATTAAAATTGCCAGGGATTATTGTTCCTCTGGGAGGCGAGATGAACAGATTATAGCTAAAACAGCGATTTTTTTCAATCAATTAAACTTAATTTTTAAATTGACTTAGAGAGATCAAAGCGATAATCTATCAAGAAAGGGGCCAATGAAATCAATTTTAGGTAAGCGCCTGCGCCAACTCCGCGAAGAAGCTAACCTTTCCCAATCGGATTTAGCGCGCGCCGTGGGGCTTTCGCATGAACACATCTGGAATCTTGAGCATGGTAAGCGTCAGCCAAGTTTAGAGACACTCGCTAAATTAGCCGATTTTTTTAATAAAGACGTTTCCTTTTTTCTGGCCGAAAAGGAAGCTGCTTTTTCGCTCCTTCTAAAAGAAAAAAGCCTCAATCGAAAAGTCCGCACCTATCTTCGTCACTTCAAAAGCTACGCCGAAATTTATCTCCGGCTAGAAAGCTTAACTGGCTTAAAAGCCACCCCAGCGCCTATTTACCAAACTCCCTCCCCCGATCAACTGGCTCATGAAGAAAGACAACGCCTCCAACTAGGGACAGACCCAGTGGGGGATATTTTTTCTCTGTTGGAAATTAATGGCTTGCGTTTAGTTCGCCAAGCCCTAGGAAAGGATACAGATATTGTCGGCATCTTTATTTTCTTTGACCAAGAACAAGCTGCCTTTGGCTTGATTAATGCTTCCCTTCCCGAGGAAGACCAAGTGGTAGAGGCTGCCCATCTCTATAGTCATTATTTAAAAGATCGCTTTGGTGGTCCCCTCATTGATAACTCGGATGTTTTTCTTGATTATTATCTCTCCCTTTACCATCCCCGGGAAAAGTTTGCCCAAGAGTTTGCTCTTGCTTTCCTTCTCCCTCCAACAAAACTGCAAGAAATTCTGGAGAGAGAAATAAAAAAATCAATTCTTCATTATGAGGATATCCTCTACCTTCATCGCCTCCTCAAAATATCAATTAAAGCCATCCTCTCGATGCTTCTCCGCCAAGAAATCATCTCCCCAACTCGTTATAAGACCTTTCTCAAGTTTGACTCGGAAAAGGGAGAAAAACTCTGCTTTAAAGATCTCTTCCCCCCATCCAAGGGCAAGTTAAAGAGGGGACAAATTATTAACTCGGATAGATTTTGCCGCCTAGCTATTGAAGCCCTACGCAAGAAAAAAATTACCACTGAAGAAGCTGCCGACCTGCTGCATAGCGACGTTAACGAGCTCTCAGCTTGGCTGGCTATTTAGAAACGAAGGAGCCGTCAGAACGTACTGATATATAACATGTTAAAATCAAAAAGAAGAAGGAAAAGCTATGAAAGATTGGGCCAAACAATTTCTTCTTTTTTTAAAGGATTCACAAAGGATTTAAATCAAGTTCTTTTGTCGTTCCCAACTTATGAATAGATTAGGTTAGTTAAAACTTTATTCTGCTGCAGTTCTCTTTCTTTTGGTGTAAAGGTTATACAACCAGCCAAAAACAGCTCCCACAACCCAGCCATCAATAATAGCGTAGATAGTAGCCACTAACACCCCCAGAAACCCCCATTCTCCGTAATGGTAACCGGGATAAATCGAATCAATGGCTTTAAGAAGAGAAGCGCCATATCCTCCAAAAATTAAGTTAGCTACTCCCACCAGGAAGACAATTGCTCCCCAGAGAGTAGCCAGGGCACAGCCAAGGCGCACAGCATCTAACTTCATCCCTCCCTCCTTTCTTGTTTTCTTAAAATAAAAAATAAAAGCCAGTTACTAAATAGTAACTAGATTATAATGCCTCCTCGTTGCCAAAATCAAAAAGGAAACCTTCGGGTGAAAACGGCAAAGAGAAAAAAGCCGCAATTCGTCTTTGTTTTTTGGCTTCCAACCTTCCATTCCTGGGGAGAATAAAGCTCCTCAACCAAGCAAATAAACCTAAAACCCTTTTTGCCGATCAGCCAATCCCTTTTAATATTTAAGAACAATCTAATTTTATCTTATTTCAAATAAAAATGTTAACTAAAAAGATTAACCTCGCTCAGAGCTTAGAAAGAGTATTTTAAATAAAGCCGTCTTGTATTAAGCTTTTTCATATCGTAACATACAAAAATCAGAATAAAATCTCACCCCCCATTTCACCATGAAGGGTGATTTACTAATAGAATTATATAGCTTATACATATCCCTTAAATTAAATGAAATTATGAATAAAAAATATGGGAACCCAGAGCCAAGCCATTGCCCCCCAGAGATGTAAAGACTGCCCTTTCTTCGAAATCGTCCAT
>DQWD01000278.1 GCA_011042725.1 Candidatus Aminicenantota bacterium
CTAATAGCCATTTTCCATCGGGAGTGAAACACAAAGCATTGGGGGAGGCGCCAAAGAGGTCAGCCGGGCTGCGTTTTACCCAGATAGTTTCCACTACTTCATCGGTGCGCGTGTCGATAACACTCAGGTTGTCGGAAGCAGCATTGGCACAAACTAGATAACGCCTATCGGGAGATAAAGTCAGGGCTGAGGAATGAAGCCCCACGATAATTTCTTTGAGAAGGCGACCACTAGCCAAGTCAATGACACTTATTGAGCCTTCGCAAGCAATAAATTTTTCGGGATCAACTTTAACTAAAGTGCCTCGCCCCGCTGGCCCAACTAAATCGGCCGGGCCTGGTCTTCGCCCTCCCCAGTTACTAACATAAGCTTTGTCGTCCTTGAGGACTACGGCGAAGGGAGCCACCCCCACATCAAATAATCTTAACACCTCTCCCGTGGGAACATTAATTTCAATGAGGCGATTGGAGAGATTTCCACAGACATAAAGTTTCTGGCCGTCAGGACTTAGGGCCAGTCCGGCGGGTATTTCTGCTTTCCTGCGGGGGGCGTTAGCCGGAGGCAAGGCGATGGTATGGGAAGGGGCGATCATTTTTCTTTGCGCCGCAGAGAAAACTTTAATACTGCCGTTGACATTGCTCAGAAAAATGAGGTGACCGTCAGGGGAAAAGATGAGGCCCGTATAACTTAACTGCCCCTTTTGGTCAGGATTAATTATATTGGCTGAAGAAGCTGGCGGCGGTTCTTTCTGCTCTTCGGCCGGGAATTCCACTCGTTGGAGAATTTGAAGGCTAAGGGGATCCAGAACTACTAGCTCGTTTGTTTTACCCGAGACCACCACCATGTGGCCATCGGGAGAGATGGCTAAAGCTTGAGGTCTAAGACCAGGTAAAATTAGCTGGGAACCGTAGGGATGAAGGACCTGGTTGACGGGTAAGACACTTTTCCCGCTTGGCTGGTAGCCCACGGTTTCAATGGAGGAGGAAAGAGTTGTTTCTTTCCTCTCGCAGCAAGTAAAAAAGCCGAGAACAATAGCAAGAATGGCTAGACCGATGAAGACTTTGGTTATATTACTTCGGGGCCAAAGGTAAAAGTTGAAGCTAAGAGGAAGTGCCTTTTTTTCATTTAAGATCATTGGCTTTTCCTTTCCATAAATTAAAAATTTAACAATTAAGAATTTAACTAATGGCTAAACCAAAAAAGATAAAAAAATATATATAAAATATATATAAAGATAAATATATCAAATTGTTGGCCATCTCTAATTAGAGTATACGTTTCCTTGTCCAGAGGAGGAAAGTGAAGCAGGATTGCAGCGAGCTTCTTTTTTCATGTTATATGTTTTTTAGAAGCATCTTCTTCTGATTATTAACTTTATTAAGTGGCGGGAACGTCGTCGATGGCCGCCAACCGATGGGACATCTTCTTTTGATTATTAACCTCGCCAAGGAAGAATTTATCATCTCTTTATGATTTTGATAATTCTTCTAAAATTTGCTTGGCCTTGGTGATTAGATGGGCGGGGACGAACAAGTGGTCATGATAATAAGCCGAAACCACATTGACGCTTATCCCGGCGGCGGCGAGTTGGTTGGTGATTTTAGCCAAGAAGCCGACGGCTTCGAGGTCAGAATGAACGGCTAAAGTTATCCAGGACCAAACTCCAGAATAAGCCAACGAATTAGCCTCGGCGACTTTTTTTTCCAGGATCAGAGTTAGTCCTTCTTTTTCTTTAAAGATCATCAAGGGTTTAAGCTTTAGCCAATCAATCTCATTTTCGGCTAAGGTACAAAACACATATTCTTCTTTGGCGACGATGGGGTTCATTTCTTTTAGAAGGCGAGTTAGATTCTTAATTCCAGGCATGGTTTTAAGACAGATAGAAATAGAAGTTTAAAAAATATTTTAGCATCAGGCGACCTTTATTTTTCTTGTTTGCCTTTTTTGGCTTGGATGTTGCCTGCTCCATAAAATATTATTCAACTTTACTCTAAATTTATATCCTTAAATGGTCATTAAGTAAAGAATTCTTTTTTATTGCGAATTTTCTTTACCTTCAAGGAAAAATTTAAAGAAAACATTTTTCCGAGAAATATTTTCTTAGACGGTAACGAAGAACTATATTTTATCTTGCTGGTGAAGATCAAGGTTTTCACTGATTAAGATCTAATCCCTTTAGTATTGACTGAAAAAATTGTTGACAGGTGGGCTACAATTGTAATACGATAAGGCTACATTTGTAATATGATGGTAGTATATTTTAGGCCCGCTTTCACTTTCCTAGAGAATCTTACCCTATTGCTAAAAGCGGTGCTATCTCCTTCTTTTAGGCGAGCATGTTGCTGGAGGTTCTAGATGGATAATCTATTGCTGTTTATTTTCGTTGGTTTTTTTGCTCAATTGGTTGATGGAACTTTAGGGATGGCCTATGGAGTATTTTCTAATTCTTTTCTCCTTTCCCTAGGTGTTCCTCCGGTCATGGCCAGCGCCAGTGTTCATACCGCCGAAATCTTCACCACTGGGGTTTCTGGTTTGTCTCACTTGAAATTTGGTAATGTGAAGAGGCAACTTTTCTTAAAACTCCTAATTCCGGGAATTATTGGTGGAATCCTGGGAGCTTACATTTTAACTTCCATCCCCGGGAAAACTATTAAACCCATTATTGCGGTTTATTTGTTGATTATGGGAGTCCTGATTATTAGAAAATCATTCCAAATGGGCAAGCACAAAGAAAGAGAAACAACTGGCAATTTAGTTCCGTTGGGATTAGCTGGGGGCTTCTTTGATGCAATTGGCGGTGGGGGATGGGGGCCAATGGTGACTTCTACTCTTATTGTTAAGGGTAATAATCCAAGGTTTACGATTGGTTCTGTAAATCTGGCTGAGTTTTTTGTAACTTTGAGTGAAGCCATAACCTTTTTTGCTTTTATCAAACTTGTCCATTATAAAGTGATTTTGGGCTTGATTATTGGCGGGGTGGCGGCTGCTCCATTGGCCGCCTTCGCCTGCCGAAAGTTACCCTCCCGTCTTCTCATGGTAATTGTCGGCGGTTCGATTATTTTGCTTAGCTGTCGGAATTTGTGGCTCTCTCTTTTTTGATTTTTAACTGGAAAGGATATTTTTTCGAGAGCTGTTGGCTGACTCTTAGGTTAAGCTGGGTGTCATTGACATTTATAAGAAAGTAGAATATAAAAAAACAAATGCTAAAGCGACAAAAAGTTATCTATTTTCACATAACTTTTCTTTTTCTATTCCTTCTGGTTGTTCTTGGGGTTAATTTTCTGCATACCGAGGAAAATTTAAGGGATACTGATAATTGTCCTGCCTGTCAATTCTTACGTTCGTCATTAACCACCAACCAAATAAATTTTTTCCATTTACCTATTTTAGTAGGGGAGTATTATCTTTGCTTTACTCCAAAAGTAGAGCATCGATTTATTGTTATCATTCTTCCTTCCTCACGCTCTCCGCCCGCCTTTTAACTTTTTTCTTCTTTCAGTTTCAGCTTTTTTCTTTCTCCTTCTCAAATAATTGAAGTTGACTTAAGTAGAAGGTTGAAAAAGTTAAAAGGAGGATAAAATGCGGAAGAAAATGATTTTCCTAGTAATTTTGATCATGACAATAAATTTAGATTCTTTAGGTTTTCCTAGCCATAGAGAAAAGGAAACTTATCAACAAAACCGGGTGCAAAATCGCCATGGGCAAGCTTCTCGAAAGGTACTTAATTTTAGTGGATTAGTTAAAGATTGGGATGGTAATCCTGTTAGCAAAGCGGTTGTTGTCCTTCCTGAATTGGGGAAGACAACCGAGACAGATTCTCAAGGACGTTTTAAGTTTGATCGCCTTCCTCGGGGAAGATACCATCTTGAAGTTTATGCCCCTGGATTTTTAGATTACTCTTCTGATCCTTTTGTTTTGGATGAGGACAAGTATGCTTTTGAAATTGTATTGATGAAGAAGTTATCGGAAGAAATAGTGGTCACGGCCACGCGAACACCGAAAATTTATGCCGAAACGCCAACCAAAACAGAACTTATTTCCCGCCGGGAAATAGAGATGAAAGTGGCGGCCAATCTTGCTGAGGCTCTATACCAAACTACTGGTGTGCGAGTCGAAAATGATTGTCAGAATTGTAATTTTACTCAAGTGAGAATCAATGGGATGGAAGGTAAATACACTCAGATCTTGATTGATAGTTCACCGGTTGTTAGTGCTATGACCGGAGTTTATGGTCTGGAACAAATTCCTTCTGAAATGCTTGAGCGCATTGAGATTGTTAAAGGGGGAGGTTCCGCCCTTTATGGGGGGAATGCGATAGCCGGGGTGATTAATGTCTTGACTAAAGAACCTCAAGAAAATATGACGGTAGTCAAGGCCCACCAGGAAGCTATTGCTGGTAAGCCGTTTACGGATCTCGGTTTTCGTTCTAGCTTGGTAAGCCAAAATTTGAATACCAAAGCTTACCTGTTTGCTAGTTATAAAAGACGAGAACCGATAGATCTCAATGATGATGCTTTTTCAGAGTTAGGGCTTCTTTCGAATACATCTTTCGGCCTCAATTTCTTTAATTATTTTCCCTCTGTGGAAGGGAAATTGAAGACCAGCTTTTATCGAATTTTTGAAGAGCGAAGAGGAGGAAATCTTTTTGACAAACCTCCTCATGAGGCGGATACTGCCGAATGGATAAAAACTGACCAATTAGCTTTTTCTTCGGAATGGGCTCATTCTCTCTCAGACAAATTCTTTTACAACCTTTCCTGGGCGGTGATTGAGGCGAAAAGGAACACTTATTACGGAAGTCATCGGGATCCTAATGCCTATGGAGAGACAAAAAATCCATTGTTTTTCTTTAATAGTCAATGTAATTATCAAAGGGGAGCTCATATTCTAACCTTGGGTTTTCAATGGAAGAGAGATAAAATCAAGGATAAGGCTCTTGGATATAATCGAGTTATTGATCAAGTGTATAACGAGAGTGGAATCTTTCTTCAAGATGACTTTAAACTGGGGAATGTTTTCTCTATTTTGACTGGGCTAAGGATAAATCATCATACGGCTATTGACCATCTTATCATCACCCCTAGGTTGAGCATTCTGGTTAATTTAGTAAAGGATTTAAGTTTCCGAACTTCTTTTTCGACTGGTTTTCGTGCTCCTCAGGTTTTTGATGAAGATCTTCATATTGAACAAGTTGGCGGAGGGGGCTTGATGATAAACAATTCTCCCGGCTTGAAAGAGGAGCGTTCTTACAGTCTTTATAGTGGCTTTGATTACGGGCGTCAAAAAGGACGCACTTTGATTCAGTTCAGCATTGAGGGGTTTTTTAATCGACTTTTGAATACTTTTATTCTCCAAGAAGTAGAACGGATTGAAAGGGCACGGGTGCTGGAGAGAATTAATGGTGCGGGTTCAAAGGTCTATGGTTTTTCGATGGATGTGGGCTTAGCCTATGGCCAAGGATTCTCCTTTGCCTCGGGATGGACATTTCAGCGCAGTTTATTGGATGAACCAGAGCCGCGTTTCCAATCCCGGGAGTTTTTCCGTACACCCAACATTTATGGTTATTCTTCTTTAAACTGGGAAAATCCAAGAATTTTATCTTTAAATTTAACGATGGAATATACAGGGAAGATGAAAGCACCCCATTATGCGGGCTATATTCTTGAAGATAGGCTGGAGACAACCTCTCCTTTTTGGGTGGTGAATTTAAAAGCCCAGCGAAAAATCAGGCTTTCAGAAGCAGCCCAGATAAATATTTTTTTAGGTATAGAAAATATGTTAGATTCATATCAGAAAGACCTGGATAAAGGCGTTGATCGGGATTCTGGATACATTTATGGACCGGCTAAACCTCGGACCTTCTATGCGGGTGCGGAATTTTCGTTTTAATCGATTTGGAGTTATGGATCTTTTCAAGACAATGGGCAGTAGAGAAAAACAGAAAATATCTTCCGTGCAGGCGGTTGTGAGAGGGCTCGGGCTTCGCCATCTTGTTGATAATAAATAAATTAGCTAAAATAAGAGAAAATATTAAATAATCATTATCAGTTAGATCCTCTTTTGCCCCTGCTTTCTTTTCTTGCTTTAATTTGTGACCTCTGCGGCCTCGATAGGTGGCCTCATCATGAGGGTGAGCATTTTCAGTTTTAATTTTAATTAATAGTAATTATTAAAAAGGAAATAGTCATAAATCGATCGTGAGATTTGGGCGATTATTTTTTCACTCTCCTCGGTCTCAATTTTTGCCTCTTTGATAAACACAACAGTCGCTGCCTCTCCTGCTTCTCCAGAAAGTTCTATAAATCCCACATCATTGGTTGTTCCCCCGATGGTTCCGGTCTTATGATAGACTTCTGTTTCCGGAGGCAGCATCCCTTTAATTCGAGCCTCACCGGTCTGGCAGCGTCTCATTATATCGAGCAACAACTTTGTGTTTTTCAATTTCATCCTACATTCCTCCTAATTTATTTATGTCTAAGTTTATATCGACTCATTTTGTGAATAAAGCCTGACTTTTCTTTTCTCCAAAGAAAAGCAATATTTAAGATGCTTTATCTTAGCCAATACTATTTAGCTTTTAGTCGAAAATGTTTCATGGAAGGTTTGATTTTTACTGATAATTGAAAATTACCGGAAAGGCAATCACCGCAAACCAGGCCCAGAGAGCATAAACCGGAATATAGGCTGTTTGCCAGCGTTGGAGTTTCCCGAGGGATGCTCTTCCGGTGAGGAAACGGGTATAAAGCACAGCTGACCAGCTTAGATTGGCCAGCAGGATAATGTTTTCTCCTAAGGCGGCCACCTTGTTAGGTGTAAAACCAAACTCAGAGATTCGGGCAGCGATCGCCCCGAGAGCAAGGGCATCTACAATAAGCGCACAGATTAATAATGTCAGTCGTAGTCTATCAAGTATATCTGGCGATGCCTGAGGATTACGTGTTGATATCGAGTAGATAAGTAATCCCAGAACAACCACCAATAACAGGTCAAAAGCGATTAGCACCTCGCGCTCTATTTTGATTAAGCTTTTGGTCCAGATAACAGTTCCGATAAAGACAAGGAGCATAGCTGTAAATAGGGGGGTAAAAATATGGGTAAGTAATGGCGCCATGTTCTCGAGGGCTTGCTGCTTGCTTTCCACCAGCCACGCACTGATAATCACTGCGCCTCCAACTCCGCAGGGGAGCAGCCATTCAGAGAGAAACATCTCGGGATTGACTCCGATAGATTCAAAAATTACTGCTGTAAGGAGGATTAAAACTCCGCCTCCAAGGGCAATCAGAGTAAGGTAAATAAACCACTCGCCCGAGAAACTTATAAAGCTCAGGCGTTGCTCGTGATCACGCCAGCGACCAGCAACATAAGCGAATCCCACTGCGAGCCAGAGAGCTAGGGGAAGATGGATGGCAGCCAGCGCTTCAGTATGTCCGCCAGGCTGGAAAGGTAAGATATTTATGGCGAGGGCCGCTAAGACGAATGGGAGGGCAACCCAACCAATGTTGGCGGGATTCAGTCTTCGCTTCCAAATGAAAAAGAGGGCTAGAAACGGCAAAATTAACAGGCTGAAGTTACGGGTGTAAAAAGAGATGTCCTGGTCAAAGTTTACTCCCAATAGGGCAGGAACCTTAATAGCCACTGCGGAAGAAATTGCTAACCCGGTGGCTATCAGCCCTTCTTTCCAAACAGGGAGGGATGAGTCACTTTTGGTTTGTGAAACAGCCAATTTGTTCCAGAGTTTTTGAGTGTACCCGGTTAAAAATTCTCTGGACACCAAGCCCAAATCACCCAACCGTTTAACAGCGATTAAAAAGGCCTCGTCATCATCGAGTCCCGCTTGGGTGAGGGCTGTTACTTGGTCGATCAAGTGTTCTTCAAGTTGGTTAATGTCCTCGGGACTTAGTTTTTGGTGCCGGCTAACTTGAGTACGCCAATTTTCGATGTGGCCTTTAATAGTTGAGTAATTCAACTTTTTAATTTGCTCTTTGGCTTTGGCGCTAAATTTTAAATTTAGATGAGAAGTAATGTACTTTTAATCCGGAATTTTGTCAAATTACCATAAAGGAATGTGTGGTTACTATTTTAAGATGACACATATTATTACTAATTTAAAATGTCACATTAGCTATAATTCTTCTACTAGGTATACAAGCTTAGCAGGAGGTAGGAATGCAAAGATTTATGGTTATGGCGGAAGAGTTGAAAAGATATTCTGTTCTTCATCAGGTAGTCAAGGGCATCATAACAGTGAAGGAGGCATCTCGATTACTTGGATTAAGCTCCAGGCAAACTAAGCTATGGGACTTCAGAAGAAATTTAGGCATAAGGGGCATGATGGGATCTTAAGGAAATAACCAA
>DQWD01000134.1 GCA_011042725.1 Candidatus Aminicenantota bacterium
AAGGGGCTAGCTGGCTCTTTCTTCGGCCATTTTCCCCAGCGCCGTTTCATTTCTTCCTCAATTTCACTTAACAAGAAAAACAACTTGAACAATAGCAAAGGTGAGGGTGGCAACAATGGTTAACCCAGCCAGGGTCGGCCAGAGTTTTTGCTTGAGAAGATTATTGGCTAAAATTCCGGGAATTATCCAGCCGATGGTCCGCAGGCTGGCTTCTCCCGGAAAAAATTGAGGCAGGGCCAGAAAGAAAAGCACGCTCCAGAAAAGCCCGAGGAGGAGGATGAGAACAAATCGCCGGCGCCCAAAGAGAATCAACCTTCTCTCCAGAAGATGATAACCGAGAACACTCAACCCGGCCGCGGCCAGAGTAAGGACTAATTTAGCCGGCTGATCAAGGTAATAGGCAAAATACACCGGAACAATAAACCCCCCGGGGTAAAGACGAAAGGCCTCACTAAAAAGAAGGGCCAAGAGAAGCCCCACCACAATGGTTAAAACAAGCATTCATGCCTCGCTTGAGCGAAATAGCTCTCCCCTCTTCTTAACTTCATCCCCACCTCCTTTATCATCTTTTCTCTTTGACCTATCATCCGACCTGGCTAGTTATTAAATTACTTTCAATTCACAATCTTTACCAAAAAGAGTCTTTAATCACCAAATTAAATCGCTATTTAAAGCCTTTTAAAGCTATTTAGCCTCTTGTTTACTTGTTCACCCGTTCGCTCGTCTATTTATTTATTTATCCTGGTCTATTCATAAATTAAAATATATTGATCCAAGAACAGCCAAAACTCTTAGCGGGTGATTGGTCCAATTTTTTGGTTGTTTCCTCTCTCTTCTTTTTCTAACGTATTATATATCAATATGTTATGAAGGAAAACATCTCTTTTTATGAATTATCCAAGTTTACTTATTTAGCTATCCCTCTACCTGTCTGTCTATTTGAATATCTGTTATTCTCCCTGTCTCCGCTCTTTGTCAATTGAGCAAAGAAGTTTCCTCTAGCTAAAATTATAATCATGAATTGTGGTGGTTCAGCTCTGACCAGAAAGCAAGGAGTTCCTTACCTAGACCGCCAATATTCCCTACCCCAATAAGCTGACCTCCCAGGGGATAATCTCGGGCAAGGCGATTCATAACCAACGGAGGCTTTTTCAAAGACAAGGGAATAGCAGATACTCCTGGGGCTCCTCTACAGTGCCGGCAAAAAGCTGGGGCGGTCCTCCCTAAAACATAAAACCTCTCAAATTCAGGAAAAAGATTTTGCTGCAACGCCTTTATCCACTGCCAAGTGCGATCTCCCCGATCTGCCCGGAGGTTAAGAAGCCCGATCCAAGGTTCAGGTTCGGAAGGTAATTGCTTTTTAAACTGATCCATCAGTTCCCGGGTGGAAAGGGGGTCGTTGGCCGCAAAGGCATTGAAGGCTACCCATTTCGTCCTCGATGGTCCATATTTAAACTGGAAAAGACGGGGAGCACCAGGATCAGCGTGGTAAGAACGCAAGAAATTCAGGCCCATCTTCTCAGCTAGGCCCAACTGTTTCCAGAGGCAAGCCAAAAGCCGGAGCTGTGAAAAAAATACACCCGAAGGCAAAGCGGCCAATTCTCTTTGAGGAAAGTGTTCCAACCAGGTTTGATCAACTTGGATAACTTCAGCCTGCCGGGCCTGAGCCACCTCCTTGAAAACAGGATAATACTCTTCTTCGGGTAAGAGAACTTTACTCCCCAAGGGAATGGCGGCCGCCAGGGCCTCGGCAATCTGAAAGCGAGTTTCTCCCATTTGTTCCAAGTGATCTTCTCTTACATTGGTCAGCAATAGAAATTGGGGCTGAAGAAGGCGAACGGATTCAGCAAAGAGATTTTCCGGCTGGAGGCTCATTAATTCTACGACCAACACCTCTGCCTGCTCCTTCCCAGCCAGGCGAAGGGCCTGCTTTATTTCCAGTAAGCTGGGCGTACCCCGGCGCCTTATGCTTTCTTCCTGGCCATCAACATGGTGGAGGCGAGGCGCCGAACCAGTGGTTTTAGCCACTACCTGAACATTGGCTGTCCTCAACGCGGCCACAACAAGCCGAACCAAAGTTGATTTACCCCGGCTACCAGTGACCGCAATCCGCAACGGCACTTTATCTCGTTGGGATGATAAACCCTGAGCTTCCCAGCCCAAAGCAAGAACAACAATCAGTAATCCCAGGGCAACACAAACTAGATCGAGAGTGGCCAAGGTCGCCTGGAAACCTAAAAGGGGCGATACATCGTCATCGTCGAGCCTCCCTGGCCGCGAACTTCCCGCACCACTCGGATAAAAGTCTGGGAAAAGAGGTTTCTTAAATCCGAACTTTCATATTTGGCCTTTATCAATTTGGCTATAACATCTTGAAGGAGAGTCTGCCCTTTCTCTCCCCAGAAGCAAATATCATTGACCAGCATTAAATGCTCACTACCAATTTCTTTTTTGGCTACTTCCAACTGTTCAAAATAAGAGGCCGGGTTTGTTTCCGGACCCAAAAGAAGTCCTAGAGCAGCCTTTTTTTCCTTGATTAGTTTTAGAACATCTTGAGGAGGAACTTCATTCATCAACAAGACCACTGGTTTTGAGGAAGCCTGGAGAAGAGCCTTAGCTTCTTCAGCCGAAAAATTACGAGCGATAATCAGAATTCCTCCTTTATTAATTGACTTAATCTGATTTTTTGCCTCATTCGTCAACTGATTATCAGCCATAATTTCGGCTGGATTTTCCAGTAATGCATAATACAGACCAGCTTTACTTAAAATTTCTGCCCAATGGGAGTTACTTTTAAAAGGATCCAATCCCTTGACCCCAGCTATAACCGAGGTTTTCCCTTGGCGAACATTCCCCGAGAGGGCATTAATTGAATTCAGGTATCTCAACCCTTTGGCTTGACTAACCTTTTCTTGGCCGGCAAAAAGATTTTTCAGCGTGCTGAGAAAAAGCTGGTCACCGGCCGCGGCTTCCCCGGGAGAGACCAATGCCATTTGAAGGTCGACATGGGAATCTTGGACATCCCCATGAGCTTCAACCACGTTTTCAATCGCTGAGAAATGATAATTAATTAAATCCTGATATTTCATATAGAAATTTTCTTGCCGCCGAGGCTTAATAAAATTCTTCTCGCTATTAGCCAAGGCTAAAACAGTTGTCCACACTAGCTCACCCGTTTTCTGGAGCAGTTCGGGTTGAATCAAATCTACTTCATCCCGGGGCTGGTGATACTTCAGAAAAGAATCTTGAGTAATACCAAAAAAGGCCGGAACTCCTTTCATCAAAAAGGGTGTATGATCTGAGCCTCCCGGGCCGCCTCGTCCAGGTACGATAAAATCTTTGAGCTCGGGGGTAAGATTCTTCTCCAGAAAAGCCCACACTTCAGGGGCATAGTATCGACCGCCGAAGTTAATCTTGCCGCTACCAATTCCCACCATGTCCAAATTAATATTAGCCGCGGCTTTCTCAAGGGGCAATCCAGGTGTAGGATGGTCAGCGAAATAACGTGAACCCAGTAATCCTTGTTCTTCACCGGCCCAGAGAGCAAAAACTATCGTCCTCTTGGGCTTAAGACCGCTCTGTTTCAGGGCTCGGGCTAATTCCATGATCACGACTGTTCCAGATCCATTGTCATTAGCTCCGTTGTAAACATCACCCATGGGGGACACCCCAAGATGATCCATGTGGGCCCCGATAATGATATATTCATCTTTAAGGTTCTTATCGGCACCACTTATCTTGGAGAGAACATTGCGAGTGGGGGTTTTAGGATTAAAAGTAGCATTAACCGAAACAAAAGTTTTGACGCCCGTAGCCAAGGATTGCGGTTTTTTCTCTCTACTCATCCGCGAAAAAACGGTTCTAGTATCAACTGGAAGATCCTTAAAAATGAAATTAAGGATTTTATTCTCAATGCTAAGGAGCACAAAATCTGGCTTATAAACTTTCTTATCGACCCTCGCTCTAAAATAACGACTGGAAACTCCTGAGGATGGAGGCCGGAAAAAAACGACCCCTCGTGAGCCCATTTTTTGAGCAGCTTCAACCCTCTTGCTTAAATCTAATGCTTCTTCTCCGACTTTTTTCTTTAGCCACTCAGGGGAATCAGTAGTCATCAAGACAATTTTCCCTTGGACATCTACTCCAGCATAATCATCATAGCCTTTCTCTGGAGCATGAACACCGTAGCCGACAAAGATAATCTCGGAGGTAAAATGACCTGAGCCAGAATAGCGCTGTACCCGCCAATCTTCTCCGTAATAAAAGTCGCGTCTTTCCCGAGGAGTAATTACTTCTAAGGCTACTCCTTCGGCTACATCATTATGCTCAATAGTGAAGTTCTGAAAATAAGACCCCTCATCTCCCGCTGGCTCCAATCCCCATTCCTTTAGCTTTCGTGCAATGTATTCTTCAGCAAGCTTCCCGCCTAATTCGCCACTTTCCCGGCCAAGAAAAGCATCCGAAGCCAGATCCTTCAGGTAACTTAAAGCCGCCTGGGCATCAAAAGGAATTTTCTTCTCTTTGGCCGAAAGAGGCAAAAGCATTAATAAAACGACCAAAACTACCGTTAAACGCCTTTTCACCTGAAAACCTCCTTATATTTTAAATATTACATTTCAAGCTAACAGCCACTTCTCTATATTTTAAATAATTATACGACAGAGATAAAAAAAAGAAAAAAGAATTATTCTTGCTCGAATTATATCGAACTGCGGGCCTTTTAACTCCTGGTCAAAAGCGATTGATAACTGTTGGGGCCAATGAAGGCCAGCTGAATTTACTAAACTCATGACTAATGCCTTAAAAGGAAAACCTCATTAAAAGGGACCTCTCATTTTAAAATCTTTCTTATCTTCCCCTTACTGATTTTGATTTAATTTAAAATCATACTCTTAGGTAACTTTCTCTTATGTAACTTTTTCTTCTAAAAAAAGAAAACTCCCTTTTCAATTAGTAAAAAGGCTCTTTTCTTATTTCTTAATTAATGGATAATTTTGGGCTTTACTAAATGTAAAAATATTGCCTTTTTTGGCTAGTAAATTAATCCAATTTATTTCATTTTTATACAACACGGTTAACATTACTGTTTACTTTGGTGCATCTCATTCCTGTACATGAACTATCAAGTCTTCCTGAAGAAGGGAAGCATTTCCAAAACCGTGATGGAAAAATGGTGGCTGGTACCTTATTTTGGCCGGTGGCATTTTCAAGAAAACGGGCTAAGATAGTGCCTATCACCATTTTTCCCAGCCCAAAAAAAATGAGAAAGAAATATTTTGTTGGCCTCCATTTCTTTCTTCTCCGCTAATATTTATAATTCAAGCTAATGTCTATTTGCCAAGCTATCAAGGTTTTGGAAATGCTTTCCTGAAGAAGGCAAAATTAGTGATTTTTTATACTTATGTTATATAATATAATCAAAATAATGAGTAAAAAAATCTGGGTAAACAAAGCTTCATCTTTTATGGAAGCTAATAAATTTGATAAAGAATATTATTTATCCTTATCTCCTGAAGAACGGTTATCCATTCTTCAATATCTCCGAGAAAAGTTTTGGGACATCAATCCCGGCAAAAAACATGAAAGTCGAAAAAGATTATCAAGAGTTCTTAAAATTATTAAACAAACACAAGGTTAAGTATTGTATCGTTGGCTCTTCCGCCGTGGCTTTTTATGCTCAGCCAAGATACACTAAAGATCTCGATGTTTTCATAGAAGCCAGCCTGGCTAATGCTCAAAAAATAATGAAAGCTTTAGCTGAATTTGGATTTGGGAAATTAGATGTTTCCCCAGAGGACCTTGCTACTCCTGGAATAATCATCCACTTAGGCTATGAACCAATCAGGATTGATTTGCTAACTTCACTTAAAGGGGTGAATTTTAAAGAAATCTGGGACAATCGGAAAATGGGTAAATTTGGCCAAATAAAAGTAAGTTTTATCAGCTTAAAGGACCTGATTAAAACAAAAAGAGCTTCGGGGTGTCTGGCCGACCAAGCTGACCTGGAAATTTTGGAAAAAATAAATCCCACCTCATAAGCAGCCTCACTCAAGGCAAGTTTATTTGCATTCCGGAGAAAAAAGTTATAGAAAACTAGAAGAAGTAATGCTGAGAAATGGCTGATCAAAGGCGGCTGACTTCACTCCTTCAGGCGGAGGACTTCTCCGCACATAATTTCTCCATGTATGTTTCTTGCTCACCTGGATTTTATACTGTAAAACCCTCCGGAGTAAAAAAAGAAGTTTCAGCCATTAATCCCTTATTAATCTCTGTTTAAAGGAGGCTTTATGTCACGAGTAAATTTAGGTCTTGCGGACAAAAAAAGTATGGGCCTCGACCTCTCCCGACTCGGTCGGCTTTTGACCCTGGTGCTGATAGGGCTTCTGGTTATCTCTTTCCATCCCCTTCCTCCCCTCCAGGCCGCTGACCCGGCCCTCTCCCCGGCAGAAGCCTCGAGTCCATCTTCCCCTCCTCCCGGGCAAAAAATTGATGAAGACTATACTAAAAAAATTCTTGAATATACCAGCGAAAAATTTTTCCTGACCGAACTGGTGGACCATCTGCCCACTTCAAATACTGTCCCCACACCGGCTGATATTCTGGGGGAAGTCATCGGTGCTCCCAACATTCTGCATTACACTGAGGAAATCTTTAAATATCTCCAGGCGGTGGCCCAGGCCAGTCCCCGGGTCATCATTTTTTCTCTTGGCCCCACCGACGAAGGCAAAGAAATGATGACCGTGGCTGTCTCTTCAGAAGCCAACCTCCAACGCCTGCCCCGGCTCAAAGAAATTCTCTCTCAACTGGCTGACCCTCGGCAAATAGACAAGGCTACCGCGGAGAAGCTCATCGCCGAAGGCATTCCCGTGTATTGGCTGACCGGCGGTCTCCATTCACCTGAATGCGGTTCCCCGGAAATGCTTATGGAACTCACTTACCGGCTGGCCGTTGATGAGAGCCAATTCTACCGGGATATCAGGAAAAATCTGATTGTCCTGATCACCCCGGTTCTGGAAGTGGACGGTCGGGACCGTTATGTGGACACCTATCTTTACAAAAAGGCGCATAAAGACAAAAAAACTCTCCCCCTGGTTTACTGGGGGAATTACGTGGCCCATGACAACAATCGCGACTTTCTAGGAGTCGCTCTGAAGTTAACCGAAAACCTTCTGCGAGCCTATTTCGACTGGCACCCGACTATCATGCATGATTTACATGAATCAGTGCCTTATCTTTATGTTTCCACCGGTACCGGACCCTATAACGCCTGGCTTGACCCGATTATGATTGATGAATGGCACGAACTAGCCTACGTCGAAATTTCCGAAATGACCAAGCGGGGCGTTCCTGGCGTGTGGACCCACGGCTTTTATAACGGCTGGGCACCAAGTTATGCTTTCTACATTGCCATGGCCCATAATTCCGTGGGTCGCTTTTATGAAACTTTCGGCGCTACCGGCGCCGACACTATGGTCAGGACGGTAAAAGCTGAGTCCACCCGAGCCTGGTACCGGCCTAATCCTCCCTTGCCCGCGGTGAAATGGTCTTTCCGCAACAACATTAATCTGCAGCAGAGCGCCGCTCTTTTTGCTCTCCATCATGTGGCCGTCAACCACCAAAAATTCCTCCGCAATTTTTATTTGAAAAGCAAACGGGCGGTCGCCAAGGCTACCAACGAGGGACCGGCTGCCTGGGTCATTCCCAACGACGGTCGTCGTCCCCTGGCCGCCGCCAATCTGGTCAATTTACTGGGGAAACACGGCGTTGAAGTTCACCGGGCCGAGAAAGAATTTAAAATAAAGAAGCAAACCTTTCCCGCAGGCAGTTATATTATCCGCCTGGACCAGCCTTACAGCCGTTGCGCCGATATGATGCTCGATACCCAGTATTTCAATCCTAACGATCCCCGGCCTTATGATGACACCGGTTGGACGCTAGGGCCACTTCATAATGTGAAGACGGTCCGGGTAGAAGACACGAGCATTTTGGATGTACCGATGAAGTTGTTGACCCAGGATGTTCAGCCTCAGGGGAAAGTATTCGGTTCTCGCAACGCCCAGGCCTTCTTGATCAATCACACCGCCGAAAATGCTTTGGTCCAACTTCGCTATAAGCTGAAGGAGCTGAAAATTCTGGCGGCTGAAAAGTCGTTTAAAGTGAGCCAGGTGCGCTACAACGCCGGGACCTTCATTATTCCGCTGGAGGGCAACCCCCCGGAAACTGCCCGGCTGGTGAAAAAGGCCGTGACGAGGCTAGGGTTGGTGGCCCAAGCGGTCAAAAAAATGCCCGAAGTGGAGACTCACCCGTTGGCTGTGCCCCGTATCGCCATTCTCCAT
>DQWD01000097.1 GCA_011042725.1 Candidatus Aminicenantota bacterium
AATGATGTTCTCTTCTTTAAACGAGGCAAACAACTTATTGACTTTAGTCAAGTAACTTTCTTCCTCAAATAGGATTTCTTTTCTCTGGCGGCTAGTTATCCTTTGAAGACTAAGCTTGGGTTCTACCAGCAAAATAAACACCAGATCTGGACGAGGAGCAAAAGCTTCATTTTTTCTCTTTATCTCATCAACGTTTAGTCCTCGGGCTCCTTGATAGGCCATGGTAGAAAAGTAATACCGATCTAGTAAAACAATTTTTCTCTCCCGAAGGGCGGGAAGCAAATTCAATTCAACATTTTCTTGCCGGTCACGAAGAAATAGCTCCAATTCTTCCGCTGAAGAAAGTGAACCCGCTTCGACTGCTTTTTGCCTAATCAATTGCCCCCATTTCCCTTGAGTTGGCTCCTGAAAGCAAACTACTGGATAACCTTGGCTTTTCAGTAAGTCGGCAACTAATTTTATTTGAGTTGACTTGCCTGCCCCATCAATTCCTTCGAAAACGATTAGTAAGCCTTTTTTCAATTCTCGTGTTTTTGTCTTCATTTTCCCATTTATCATCAATTTAAATTAAATTAAAAGCTAATAAAGGACGGAAGTCAAATGCATTGCTCGTAAGGCGGGGTCCGCTTCTTTGAGTCGTTAAAACTTAAAAGCAGGAAAAAGCAACCAACTTATACTGCATTTAGTTTATACTAAGAACAAAAAGATAGCATTGATTCTATCTTCTTTGACCTTCAATAAGGTTAAATTAATTGGCAAGAGGAAGCAAGCTTGAAAAAAGACAGTCTTTAAAGAAAATTATGTATTAAGGTCTCTTAATGGCTATTTCTAGATTATGAGTTCCCATGCCGAGCCGAAAAAGATGCCTGTCACCATTTTTCTATTTTACGCTTTTGGAGATGCTTGCCAGGTTAGTCTTAAAATTGAATCTCCTGGGTATTTATGATAATCTAGAAATTAAGGATTTGAGGAGGTTAAGATGAAAAAATTCTTTTGGATAGCAGGAATTTCTTTTCTTCTTGGATTGATTACAGCCGGTATGATCTTCTTTTACTTTCCCGAAAAAAATTCTTCAGCCACTAATCACCCTCCATCCAGCGATCTCGCGGGACACTTATTTGCCTCTCCTTCCCCCCAACTGACAAATAATAATGGTTTCGTCGAGATTGCCAATAAAGTTGGTCCGGCCGTGGTTCAGATCAAAGCTGACAAGGTCGAAAAAAGAACCGTGAGCACATGGGGAGAAGAGTGGCCTTTTGATGATTGGTGGGAACGGTTCTTTGGCGTTCCCCGCGAGAGAGAACAAGAATTTAGGGCTACTTCTTTCGGTTCTGGGTTCTTTATCAGCCCGGATGGTTACATTCTCACCAATAATCACGTTGTTGAAAATGCCGAAACAGTTAACGTTTACACGATCAGTAAGGATGAATATAAAGCTAAAATAGTGGGGACTGACCCAAAAACTGACTTAGCTCTCCTTAAAGTCGAGGCTTCCAACCTCCCTTATGCCCAATTGGGAGATTCCTCTCAATGCCAAGTTGGCGAGTGGGTTATAGCCATTGGTAATCCCCTGGGGATGGAACACACCGTCACCGCAGGTATCATTAGTGCCAAAGGGCGTCAGCTAAGAGGAAGTCTGAATCTCCCTGAGTATCAAGATTTCATTCAGACAGATACGGCCATCAACCGGGGCAATAGTGGTGGGCCCTTGGTTAACATGCGGGGCGAAGTTATCGGCGTAACTTCCATTATCTTGGCTCCAACTGGAGGAAACATCGGTATCGGCTTTGCCATTCCCTCTAATCTCGCCAAGAAAATTATTGAACAACTGAAAAAGAACGGCCGCGTCATCCGCGGCTTTTTAGGAGTTATTGTCAGCGATGTCACCGAAGATGTAAAAAAACTCCTTAAACTTGAAACTAAAGAAGGAGCACTGGTTCACAATGTTCAGCCTGGAACACCAGCTGAGGAAGCCGGACTCAAAGTCTATGACGTGATTCTTGCCATTGATGGAAAACCAGTAAAAGACTCTAATGATCTTAAGTTTAAAATAGCTGAAATCCCGCCAGGAAAAGAAATCGAGTTGAAAATATTCCGCGATGGCGAGGTAAAAAAACTTAAAGCCAAAATTGCCGAACTTGAACCCGAGGAAGAAGCTCAACCCCAAGCCACCGCTGATAAGGATATTGGAATAACTGTTCAAGAATTAACCCCCCAACTGGCCCGTCGTTACGGCTTTCAAACTGAAGAGGGTCTTCTTATAACTAAGGTAAAGCGATATTCCGTCGCCGCAGAAGCCGGCCTCCAACGGGGAGATATAATCCTTGAAGTCAATCGAAAAACTGTCCGCAAAATCCGCGATTTGGAGAAAATCCTTAGAAATTTAAAATCAGGCGATCCAGTGATGCTTCGCATCAGGCGGGAAACTAGAGATGGCTTTAGCGATTACATCATTACTTTAAGGTTACCCTGATGAAATTTACAAAAATTCATTCCCTAGGCAACGATTTTTTAGTGGTGGAGAAGCAAGAAGTTCCACCAAA
This sequence comes from Candidatus Aminicenantota bacterium, assembly GCA_011042725.1. Taxonomy (GTDB): domain Bacteria; phylum Acidobacteriota; class Aminicenantia; order Aminicenantales; family Aminicenantaceae; genus JdFR-80. The sequence goes on from DQWD01000097.1 coordinate 2,544, forward strand.
GATTGAACTTTCTCCTTTAGTCAGAACAATTTGTGAACGACACACCGGCGTCGGAGCTGATGGCTTCTTACTCATTGATGTCAAAGATCCTGACCAAGGATTAGTGAACTTTTCAATCTTCAACGCTGATGGAACCGAACCTGAAATTTCTGGAAATGGGCTCCGTTGTGCGGCCGCCTATCTTCATTATAGGCAATCAGTCAAGCCAACCCAACTCCACTTCCAAACGCACGCTGGAAATCGAGAAAGCCTCTTACAAGAAAGAAATAAACGTTATTTCCGAATTCGGATTGAAATGGGAGAACCTCTCTTTGACTCGGCCAAAATTCCTTTTGATGACGGCTCTGAGCATGAAAAAATCATCGATTATCCTTTAACCATCAATCAGAAAATCTACCATATTACTGCTCTTTCCCTGGGTAATCCCCATTGTGCTATCTTCTTTGATCGGTTCCCTTCTCGGATAGAATGGCACCAAATAGGTAGAGAAATTGAACTTCACCCCTTCTTTCCTAAGAAAACAAATATTGAATTTATCCGGGTTCTTAATCGCGATGAAATTGAAGTGCTTTTTTGGGAAAGGGGAGTTGGAGAAACTCTTTCTTCAGGAAGTGGCTCTTGTGCTGCCGCCGTAGCTTCAATTTTAAAAAATTTAACCAATAAAGAAATTACTGTCCGCACCTCAATGGGTGAGCTTTTGGTGGAATGGAAAAAAGGAGTGGTCTACCAGACAGGTCCGGCTGAGGTCGTCTTCTCCGGAGATTTTGCCCTAGATTAGTTGGATTAGTTAGATTAACTTAGACCAGAAAGCAAGAAGCTACTTCTTCCCTTAAATTACCTATTAATCTTACGTTTTAGTCATTGTTTTGGCTTATAGTGGCAACCTAAGCTATTAAAAGAGTTCCTATACCCCAACTTTCAATTACTGATAACTCCTAACCCCAAAGAAAATTGAGTCAAATGATAACCCTATTTGGCTTGGATAAAAGGGTAATAACATTTTAACCAACAAATTCAAACGGCCAATCACCCTTTAATATTCAATAAAGGAATAGAATGATTCGTACTAACCATCACTAACTTCTATATTATTTCTAATCTTAACCAAAACAAGTTGGAAAAAGGGCCCAGATAATTCAATTAGAAATGGAAAGTAACGCCTAAACCCAAGATGTTAACATTCAAGTTATACTTTTCTAAAGCAGGAAACCCGGCCGAAGAGATTACCGGCTTTTCTCGTTCCTTACCCCGGGCATAAATATAAGCAAAATCCAGGGTTATTTTGCCCGCCCGATAGCCAATCCCCCCTAAAAGGGTAAATTTATCAACATCTATGTTGGTAAAATTTAAAGATTCCTTCGGAGAGGCAGAACGATCGTATCCGAGGCCTCCCCTGATATATAAACCTTCGGTAATCATAAGCTCGCATCCCGAGTGAAAAATAAGAATGTCTTTAAAATTTAGCACTTCTTTTTCCTGGATGGTCCCCATTACCGGCACATTTTTGATTGTTTTATCCACCTTATCCAATGTTGACCACATCGTATATTGGGCACTTAACGACACCAAAAAATTTGACCAAGGCCTAAAGGCCACCCCGGCCTCCAAATCCCAAGGTAAATTAAATTGCGTCGTGGAGTCTAGTTTCATTTTTACCTGGCCTATTTCTGGAGTCTCGACAATGATAGAAGTAGTCCCTTCCAATTTCATCTTGGTTGGGGCCCGGAGGCTTAAGCCAAAACTAAGCTTATCATTAGGCTTAATTAAAACACCCGCTCCTATGGATAAAGATGACCCTACTTCATCTCCTTCCATGGGGCCAAAAGGCTCCATCCGAGCCCGAACATTCAAATAACCTTTATAGAAATTAAGATTAAAACCCACCGATATTTCCTCATTTACCTGAAAAGCTAAACTAGGCGTCAAGGACAAGACTCCTAGATATGACTTAAAAGGGAAACCAAGATCATTCTCTTTCCAATCAATTCCCCCGCCAGCATAAGGGACATAGGCTCCAAATCCAATGCTTACTCGGTCTGAGGCTTTATATGAAAGGAAAAGTTGAGGAATGGTGGTCGTGTAATTGCTTTCAGCCGTATACCCATTGGGAAGGGTATAAATATGCTCAGGCGTCACATAAAAACCATCTAAAGAAAGGGAAAAGCGTTCGGGTTGAAACGCTAATCCAGCCGGATTATAAAAAACAGCACTAGGATCATCAGCCACGCCAACAAAGGCTGCTCCTAAACCAAGGGCCCGACAACCCATTAGAGTATTGTTCCAGCCCCCTGCCCATAAACTCGTTGCTAAAAGAAAAAACCCTAGGCACCCAACTAATAGTCCTTTCCTCATTTGCCTCCTCCTCTTGTTGAAAGTAAAAGGAAAAGATAACTTCACCATCCCATTATTTATTTTATGTTTAAGGCTTTGTCAATTAAAAAGATTAACCCTTCACCTGACCACCTGGTTCTCAGCCTGGGTGCTTTAGAGCAGTCACCTTCTCTTTTTTTTCTTGTTCTTTTAATTGACCAATTAATTGATCAGACAAGTTAGGCTAGACCGTTGTTGAGAGAAATTTCCCGAAACCGGAATAGGTGATGCCCTTCTCCTTAAATCAAGCAAAATGACGGAAACCGCGGGGGCGAAGAACCTCGCGGCGACCAGTCGGCCAAACTAAATATATTTCATTTTTCTCAATTATTCGACCACAACAGAAAAGTTGATACTTATTTTTCTTTTGCCACCGAGTAAAAACTGCCTCCCGACTTGCCGGCACAGTAAAAAGGAGATGATAATCTTCTCCCCCGTGAAGAGTTAAATCTCTCGGGCGAGAAGTGAATTTTCTGACCAGAGGTGAAGAGGGAAGTTGATCCACCCAGAGCTCGGCCCCACAATGACTGACTTGGCATAAACGGCGAAGATCAGTGGAAAGGCCATCACTGAGATCAATCATGGCTGAAATAAAGTTCTGGCGAACCAACTGCTGCCCAAGCTTGAGATTAGGAGAAGGATCAAGAAAACGGTGGATAAAATAATCAATCTCTTTATTCTTTCCTAAACTATATCCCTTTTTTAATAATTTTAATCCCCAAGCAGCTTCTCCTAAATGCCCCGAAACATAAATAAGATCACCAGGCTTAGCTCCAGACCTTAAAACTGGATATTTGCTTTTACCCACAATGGTCACCGATATCATGACTGTTGAAGAGCGACTTAAATCTCCACCAACAAGCTCCAGGCCAAATTCCCTAGTTGCTGATTCAACACCCGCAAAAAATTCTTGCAACCAGGCCCAATCAACTTTGTTACTAAGGCCAAGGCCAATCAAACAATAATTAGGTTTTCCGCCCATGGCAGCAATGTCACTGAGGTTAACGTTAAGACATTTCCGGCCCAGCAAATAAGGGGGATGAACTTTGAAGATAAAGTGGGTGTTCTCAATCAAAAGATCTTTGGTCAAAAGAAGATAGGACTTACCCGTTTTTATGACTGCTGTATCATCGCCAATGCCCACCAAAGCTTTAGCCGTAGAACTAGAAAATTTTTGCTGGAGAAATTTGATGATCGAATCTTCATTAAAGTCTTTGAACTGATTATTTGGGCTCATCCATTCACCGGATGTTCTAAAGCCGCCGAGGGGGATTTATCTTGTTTCATTCCTTTTTTTGAGGGGGCCTGAAAAGGGGGAACCAAGGCTTCATTAAATACCGATTTTATATCTTCAACAAACACGAATTCCATTTTCCTTTTCACGGCAGCCGGAATATCAATTAAATCTTTTCTATTTGCTGCGGGAAGAATCATCTTTTTGACTCCAGCTCTTTGGGCAGCTAAAACCTTCTCTTTAATCCCTCCCACCGGCAGCACATTACCTCGCAGGGTAATTTCACCCGTCATCGCCACATCCCATCTTACCTTTCTTTCGGTGCAAACCGAAATCAGGGAGGTGGCCATTGTCACTCCGGCGGAAGGGCCATCTTTAGGAATGGCCCCTTCAGGGATATGAATGTGAAAATCATATTCCGAAAAAAGTTGGGGATTAATCCCAAATTCCTGAGTGTGGGCTCGAGCATAACTCAACGCCGCTTGGGCTGATTCCTTCATTACTTCACCAAGAGAACCAGTTAATAACAAATTCCCTTTGCCTTTCATCTTACTGGCCTCGACAAAGAGAATTTCTCCCCCCGAAGCTGTCCAAGCGACTCCTGTCGCCACTCCAATTTTGTCTTTTTTCAAAAGCTGATCTCGAAAGATTCGAGGAGGTCCTAGAAACTTTTCTATATTTTGGGTGGTAATCCTTACCTTGCCTTTTTTACCTTCAGCTACTCGTCGAGCAACTTTGCGGCACACGGCCGCAATTTCTCTTTCCAAATTCCTCACGCCTGCTTCCCGAGTATAGAGAGAAATTATCTTTTTGACCGCGGCGGGAGAAAAGGAAATCATTTTGGAGGTCAAAGAATGCTCTTTTATTTGTTTGGGAATCAGATGGCGAAGAGCGATTTGAAGTTTTTCTTCCTCGGTATAACCAGGAATAGTAATAATTTCCATCCGGTCTCTCAAGGCAGGTTGAATGGGATCAATTAGGTTAGCCGTGGTTATAAACATAACTTTTGACAAGTCAAAGGGAACTCCTAGATAATGATCGCGAAAAGAATGGTTTTGTTCGGGATCAAGCACTTCAAGTAAAGCCGATGATGGATCCCCCCGAAAATCAGCTCCAACCTTATCAACTTCATCCAGCATAAAAATTGGATTATTGGAGCTACATCGCCTTATTCCTTGAATAATCCTTCCGGGCATCGCTCCGACATATGTTCGCCGATGCCCTCTAATTTCTGCTTCATCTCGAATACCACCCAAAGACATGCGGATAAACTTCCGTCCTAACGCTCGGGCAATCGATCGCCCCAAAGAAGTCTTTCCTACCCCAGGAGGCCCAACAAAACACAAGATGGGGCCCTTGATTCTCTTAGATAATTTTCTGACACTTAAATATTCAATGATTCTCTCTTTAACTTTTTCCAGGCCATAATGATCCTCATCTAAGATTGCCTTAGCCTTAGTTAAATCAAGGTTGTCAACCGTGCTTTTATTCCACGGCAAAGAAAACATCCAATCCAGGTAATTTCGCACCACTGCCGTCTCGGCAGATTCTGGGTGCATTTGGGAAAGTCGCTTGATCTGCTTTTCCAGCTCTTCTCTAACTTCGCGGGAAACCTTCAATTTCTTTAGTTTATTTTGGTAAGCCTTAATCTCCTCTTGAAGTTCACTTCCCTCCCCTAACTCTCGCTGAATGGCTTTTAATTGCTGACGGAGGAAATATTGTTTTTGGAGCTTCTCTAATTCTTCCTTAGCCTCGCTACTTATCTTGGATTGCACACTTAAAAGCTCAATTTCCCGAATCAATAATTCATATATCCTTCGCAATCGCCGGACAGGATCAACTATTTCTAACACTTCCTGGGCCTCAGGAACTTTGAGATCAAGAGTTGAAGCCGCCAAATCGGCCAATCTGCCCGGTTCTTCTACATTTGAAGCGATAATCATAATTTCAGCCGGAATATTCTTCCCCAAGGAAGCCGCTTTATCTAATCCCTCTCGCACATTGCGAATCAAAGCCTCAACTTCGATAGTCATATCTATTTCTTCTGGTTCTTCGACCACCGAGATCTTAGCTGAATAATAAGGCTGA
>DQWD01000203.1 GCA_011042725.1 Candidatus Aminicenantota bacterium
AATCTTGTTTGTCTTGATAATTATTTCCCGGCCTTGTCTCGCTAGTATCCAATTTGTTGGCAAATTCAGACTAGCCGAGCACATTTGCGAGTGTTGGTCAAGATACTCCTTCCGTGATTAGAGATGCAGATTCTAACTTCCTTCCGTTACCGCATTACCAATCCTGTTAGTGTGCCAAGGGAAATTCTCTTTTCTTCTTCAACGATTCTTGGTTCATAGAAACTAAGTACTCTATTCAGGCGAAGCTCCTCTATGTAAATAGCAAGCTTTGGATGAAGCCTCTCAAATTATAATTAATTTAAACCCGTGGATAATGGGACTTCTGATGAACCTTATTTGTGCTTAAACAAAGAAGGTAAGTCAATCTGTCTCTGGCCTTTCTTTAACTCCTCGACCAAATCCAAAACTACAACATCATCGAAATTTTGCCTTTTATATATGTAAATGATTCCTTTTTTCAAATCGTAAATATTGGAGTAAATAGTAAAAGCATTTCCCTTTTGAGAGGTTTTTTCCAAGACTTTCTGGATAAGTTTCAAGTTTAGCTTGTCAGCTTTAGCCAGGATTTTATCGGCCGTACGGTAGCGCCAACATGGATAGCGACCATTCTTGATATTGGACATAATAAAATTAGTTGAGATGAGGTACCAGGTCTCAGAAGTAATGAACCGGGTTTTTCCCTGGGCAAACTCAACCACTATGGCCGCCCCTGCTCGGTCGGCCACAGGAAATCTGGCCCGATCAAGGGCGGGCACATTGTGCGTTTTAAAGAAATTTTTCACTTCTTCACAGGTGGCGCAGGTACCAAGAAGAAAAGTGATGACCGACCCCATGAACATCCGCTTGCCGGGTTCAGGCTGCCAGCCAGTAGAAGCTACCCGGTTGCCGTCAATAAAAAGTCCCTGGTCGTTCATCCCGCCCTGGAAAGGGGCATCGTCAAAACCAAAAATTATTCGACCATAGTATTTTTCAGTGGCCGGAATAAAGGTGATTTTCGTCTGAGAATGATTCCGGTCTTCATTATTGCCCACCAAAACAAGGCCGTCCCGGGCAGTCATTATAATGGTGCAGTGGAAAATCTCGCTTCGACCGTAATTGGAAATAAGAGCGCGGGATAAAAGGATGGTGACTAATACCACTCCCAGTCCCAGGAAAATTATTTTTTTCTTAATCATTGTCCCTCCCCTATTATCTCTCATTCTAGCTGCCTTGGGCTTGTTTTTTAAGAGCCAATTTAGAAGAAAAGAACTGGACCACTGGGAAGATGTGCTGATAGATAAGGCCAAAGCAGAAAGATTTGACTTCAGTTGCGTAATTGCCCCGGTAAAAACAATAACCATTTTCAATCCTGTAAAAAGATATTTCTCGGCGAGTTTATCCACCTCAAATCTCCAGGCGTGGCGAAGAATATCATCCAGCACTACTTGGGCACCATTGGAGTATTTAATTTTTTTCCTGGCCCAGCGGCCAACGGTCTTTCCAGGACGTATTGAATGACATCACTAGGTACCTACATAGCGAAGGTGGACGGCCAATTCAAGCTCACTAGTTAGTTGGGAAGATATTTCCAAAGGTGAATTTTATTTAATAGAATTCAATCTAGTAATAGCGATCATAAGAAATTATCTGCTCCAAGGGTTTACGAGGCCGAGCTGGAGGATCCTCAGCAGGGTAACCAAGAGGGGTTAAGCCTAACACCCTAACTTCTTCGGGAACTTGCAATATTTTTTTTACCTCTTGTTCTTCAAAAGCACCAATCCAACAAGTGCTCACTCCTTCAGCCGTGGCTTGCAGCATCATTTGCTGCAAGGCAATAGCCACATCGACCGCCCATGATGACATGTAGCGGCCAAGGCGAGCGTAACTTTGCTCCGGAAAACCACAAGCAACAATGATAATGGGGGCCTCGGCTATAAAATATTGCCGCGCCGAAGCTTCCGCCAATTGGTGTTTTATTCTTTCATCCCTAACAACTATGAATTTCCAAGGTTGGAAATTTTTACCCGAAGGAGCTAATCTGCCAGCTTCAAGAATCCGATGAAAGGTATCTTCTGGAAGGGGATCCCCCTTGTATTTTCGAATACTACGCCTTTTTCTAATGGCCTCCAAAACTTCCATTCTTTAACCTCCAAGAGAAAATGCAAAATTTAATAAATCATTCCTCCATAAAACTCATTTATACATTTAAATAAGCTGGATAAGTTATGTCAATAAAAGGTAGCAAGCCAATTTAAGATCGCTAATTCATTATAATCAATTAATTCCCCTTTGGAATAGAGTCGATTGCTTCGAACAAAGTTGCCAAGTATAATTTTCAAGGACAAAAAAAGACTTTGATTTAACACTTTCCAACCAAGCGGGCAAAATCGTCCATTAGCTAGCCCGGTCTCCTCGGAATGAGCAGGTAAAAATAGGCAGAATAGTTAACTAAATGACGATTATTGGCCATCGTCATCGACCAAATTAAACTTCCGGGTCAATTCCTGTTGCTGACGAAGGATTAACTGCTGGTAAACTTCTGCCTCTTTTTCCTTCCCTCGCTTTCGAAAACCATTAACCAAGATTTTGGCTTTACGAATTATTTCCTGGCGCACCAATTTCTCCTGTTCAAGAGTTAAATCCAAGTTCAGTGCTTTTTCTAAGGCTTTAATTCTGAATCTATCCATCCCCCAATACTTATGAGATAGCTGGTCTGGATGCCCGCCCCGTTTAACTATCAAATGTTTATCAATAAGGTAAAAGGGATACCGATGGGCCAATCTAATCCCCAAGTCGTAGTCTTCACAGGCAGGCAACTCTTCATCAAACAAGCCAACTTCATCAAACACGCGGCGCCTAAAGAGAGCCGAAGAAAGACTCAGCAAGCATAAGGGCAAAACTTTATCAAAAATCCAGCCTGAATATTTCCGGTGTTTCTTTCGAGGATTAACCCGGCGACCGCGGCGAATCCAAATTTCTCCGGTATAACAGAGCATTGCTTGGGGGAATGTTTTCATAAAACTCAATTGAACAGCCAATTTCTCAGGAAGCCAGAGATCATCTGAGTCTAGAAAGGCAATTAAATCACCTTGAGCCATCTTTAATCCTCGATTCCGGGCAACGCTTACCCCTTGATGATCTTGTCGATAGTAGCTCACCCAAGATTTGTACTTGCCTTGAGTGACTACCTGTTCTGTCTCATCTTGAGAACCATCATCAATGATAATAATTTCAATTTTTCCCTGACCCCAAAACTCAGGAAAAATAGTTTGATTAATCACCGAAGCCAGGGCTTCTTGGAGGAAAATAGCCCGGTTATAAGTGGGGATGATTATACTGACTTTCATCTCTTTCAAAAACTTTCACCAATTGCAAAAACATTAATAATTAGCCAAATCGTTAATCAGAAGCTAAAAATATTAATCAGTGAATAAAATATCAATAAAACATTTACAAACTATCTTTTCCGATTCAACCAAGCCTTCTGAGAATCACCAGGGATAACTCTCGGGGATACCAAAACTTTAAAATTATTTTTCGATTGCAACTTTACTTTCTAGGTTATAGGGCAGGGTCATTCTCCCCCAAACTGTTCTTATTTCAACTTCAGCAGAAAATCGACAATTTACTTCGGCGAGTTGGAAAAAACCAGCCACCTCCCGGCCCAATTCAAAGAAATTGAGAAGGAGAGGAAGATGAAACTCCTTTTCACCTTGGGGAGGAAGGTTTTTATCTCCACTAATTTCACCTTCTCCAATTTTATGTCCCCCGATTAAAATTTTGTACTTGATGCGATCAACCAGCAGTTCAAATCCATTCTCATTAATAAAGAGAACTCGAAAATCAATATCAGCTCCACCAATACTTATCTGATTGATCTTAAACTTGGAAATCCTGGCTTTTGGCTTTTTGAAAAGGGGAAACTCACCCGAAAAGGCGACTGGGACTTGGCCTTTTAACTTTCCTTTTCGGTTAGCCAATCCTAACCGTCCGCTTAAATAGCAAACTGCCTTCAATTCATTCTCAAGAGAAGGAATGGTGTCAAAAAGATGCTGGTAAGTAACCTTAACCGGCCAAGCGATAAAGATTTCCTGTCTAGCGGGAACCTTGATAAGGTCCTCGAGAGAGGTTGACATCTTCAGGTATTCAGCCTGCTGAACAATAAAGCGATAATCATAGCTGGCCAGATAATAATCCTTCGAAGAAGAATTAATTATTTTAAGATAAAAAGTCAGAGTTAAACCTTCAGGGCTTAAATCTTGGATCACCTTGCTTTCAAGGTCAACTTTGATGTCTTTTTTAACATCAGCCAGGGAATGATTGGCCAAAAAGAAAACTGAAATTAATCCAATTATAAAAATAATCACACTTTTCTTTTTTTTCCTGATTACCATCTGTTTTCTTTTTCCTTCTCTTCTTTTTTTTGTTTCATCTTCATCTTTCTTTAAGAAAACAAATTCCAAGATAATTAACTTTACTTGTTAATTAAAAAATAAATATTAACTTTTTAAATAAACAAACCTTCTAAAATTGGGTGTTAACCTTAAATATCTTAACTTTAAAGGATACTAGATTTCTGGCCCAATAACAAGTTAAGCCGACTTCCCAAGATTGGCGCCAGAAATTACGGTTACAACAAAAAGACTCCTCGTATAAGGCTGATTTGATAAAAAAGCAGGCCATTCGCTGGGGAAAAGCCTTAAAGTTATTATCAAACTAACGAATTTTCCTTAAAAATCAATCATCCATTGAAAGAGCCAAAAAGAAGAACAAAACAGCTTAATCATAAATTCTATCGGCAATTTTGGGTAGCGGATTTTTTTGTTGACACTCTGTATTTTTACCAGGTAGAATTGTGAGAAATTTAAATGTAATTGTGATAATGAGGGAAGAGCGAGGGGAATTTATTTTGATCAGCAAGCTAAATCCCCCATCTTTTAAAAGCCATTGGATCTTCCATTTTAGTCAGGAGGCATAAACTATGGAAACCATTTTACGTGTCCTTTCAGAAGATGAAAAATCGCAAGTACATGAACGTACTCTAAAAATCCTGGCTGAAACTGGAGTCAAAATAAATACGGCCAAAGGCCGCCAATATCTTAAAGATGCTGGCGCCAAGGTCGATGAAAACTCAAAAATTGTAAAATTCCCGCGGCAACTGGTTGAAGAGTCTTTACGGCTGGCTCCCAAAAAGTTCACCTTGGGCGCTCGCCGGCCTGGCTGGGACCTAACCATGAATGCTGGTGAATGTAGTCTAATGGTTGACGGGGAAGGCGTTTCGGTTATTGACCGACAGACCGGTGAAATCCGGCCATCGACTTATAAAGATTGGTTGGAAGCTACTCGTTTAATTGATGCTATCGATGAATTCGGGGTGTATTGGGATACGGTTTGGCGTGGTGATTTGGAAGAGTCAATCTCAAGTTCAGTCAAATACTGGCGGCATCTTTTCCGAAACTTTTCCAAACATGTCCAAGATTCTTCACCCAAGGCAGAATTCAGCCCCTGGTTGCTGGAAATTATTCAAGCTATCTTTGGCGATAAAGAAACTGTTCGCCGAACACATCCTTTCTCCTTTTTAGTATGTCCTAAATCTCCTCTAGAAATCGAAGAGGAGGAGACTGACGCCTACCTAGAACTCTTGGGATGGGATATCCCGGTTGGTGTGATGCCAATGCCCCTGATGGGAAGTACGGGGCCAGGGAATATGATATCAATGGTTATTCTCGGCAATTGTGAAGTTTTGGCCATGCTGTGTTTAATCCAGGCTGCCGCCCCAGGAACACCGTTTATCTATGCACCAGCCTTGGCTATGATGAATCCGCGAACAGGCTCATATAGTGCTGGGGCCATTGAGAATGGATTGCTCAGTTCAGCCGCGATTGAGATGGCCCGTTATTATGGCTTGCCAGTGGAAGGTACTGGTGGGGTAACCGACGCTTATATTCCTGGTATTCAGGCAAGTTATGAGCGAGCCCTGAATTTATTGCTACCCATGTTATCCTGGCCTGACTTAATTGTTGGTTCGGGGTTGTTTGGTGGCTCTATGATTCTGAGCCTCGAGCAATTAGTGATTGACGCCGAAGTTTTTCGGATGTGTAAACAAGCCCACCGGGGCATCCTAACCATTGAAGAAATGTGGTTGGATGATGTAATTCAGAGGATTGGACCAGGTGGGCATTTTTTGGGTGAAAAATCCACGGTGATCAGTATGCGATCCGGGGAGTGGCTGTTTCCCCGTTTAGGCGTTCATGAAACCCTAGAAAAGTGGCAGATGGCAGGCAAGAAAATTGTCTTAGAAGAAGCCCGCGAAAAAGTGGAAAATTTGCTTTCAACACACGAACCACTACCTCTCTCAGATGAGGTGGAAAAAGAACTTGATAAAATTCAAAAACGGGCTGACAAAAGCCTAGAATAAAGGAATTCCTAATTGAGCAAAAGTGATAAACAGCACAACCCGAAACGCATCTTGAGCAGTGGTTTTACCTTGGCTGTCATCGTTGGCGGCATCATTGGCCTGGGTATTTTACGCACACCAGGGGAAGTGGCCACGATTGTTACTGATCCGTGGCTGTTTGTCTCCCTCTGGATGCTGGGCGGCTTGTTTGTGCTACTGAGCACCACAGTGGTGGCCGAACTAGTGGGCATGACGCCACGCTCTGGAGGAACTTACCCCTTGGTGCGACGCGCTTACGGACCTTATCCCGGTTTTGTCATTGGCTGGGTTGACTGGTTGACCTTTGTGGCCGACATAGCCTTTAAGGCGGTCGTAACTACTGAATTTGCAACCCTCTTGATTCCAGCGCTGAGCCAATGGCAAAAACCACTGGCAATTGCGATCTCCTCGGTATTCGCCGCCTTACAATTAAAGGGCATTGCCCTGGGCGCGAAAATCCAGCAGTTTGCTGCTGCCGCTTTGGCCTTGATCGTTATCGGCTTCACCGTGGCGCTGGTATTGGCCGAGACAACACCAACCATTAGCGCCTCTTCGGTTCCCCTTGCGGCTACCGGAATCGGCGCCTGGAGCCTGGTGTTTGCCTCCATTATCTATACTTACGATGGCTGGTATTATGCTGCCTATTTCAGTGGTGAAATAAAAGGTGGCAGTGGGGCTGTGGCCCGCGCCTGTATCAAGGGCACGGTTATCGTAATTCTGCTCTATGTATTCCTGGTCGCGGCCTTGGCCTGGAAGGTGCCCCTCGCCAGTCTGGCTGGCAAAGAATTGGCCTTGGCTAGCGCCCTGGAGATGGTTATCTCCCCACTAGCTTCAACCCTCGTCCTGGTGGCAGCCATAATCATGTTGCTGGGCTACCAGAACCTGCTTTACATGGCCACGCCCCGAATTCTCCAGGCACTGGCAGTTGATGGCCTAGCCATCAGGCGCGCAGCCGTAATCTCAAAATGTGGCAATCCGATCTGTGCGATGATCATTTCCTGGGGGCTTTCAGTCGGCCTAATCATGATCGGCGGATTCCATTTCCTGCTGCATCTTTCCGTATTTTTTTTCCTGTTCTTATATGTAATGTTGAGCGCGGGAGTAATCCTCCTACGTTCACGCCAACCGGAGGCTGACCGTCCTTACCGGGCCTGGGGTCACCCCTGGAGCACATATATATGTCTTCTCGGCTGGCTACTTATCGCTCTATTCCAGGCAGTTAACGAACTCCAGGCCGCCGCTTACGCCGCGATTTTTATAGCTGTATCTTGGCCGGTATATCGAGCGCTTGTGCACTTCGGATCGAACAATACAACTAAATCATAAGGAGGTATATTCATGGCCCGCAATCCTTACTTTGATATTCTATTTGAACCAGTAAAAATTGGGCCGGTTACCACTAAAAATAGGTTTTATCAGGTCCCTCACTCCGCTGCCATGGGATATAAAATGCCCAATTCTCATGCTGGCATGCGAGCGATTAAGGCCGAAGGCGGATGGGGTGTGGTCTGTACGGATATTGTCTCTATTCATCCAACCTCAGACGATGCGCCTTACCCTTATCTAACCCTCTGGGATGACGCCGATATTGCTGCCCTCGCCTTAGTGGCTGAAAAAGTACACGAACACGGAGCGCTGGCAGGTATTGAATTGTGGCATGGGGGTTCTTCGGTTGCCAACTTGTTTTCACGTGAGGCCCCTATTGGCGCAGAAAGCGGGCGGGCTACATATAATGATCCTGTTCAAAGTAGGATTGCGACTAAGTCGGATATCAAAGAGATCCGGAGGTGGTAT
>DQWD01000047.1 GCA_011042725.1 Candidatus Aminicenantota bacterium
ACATAGTTGTCCCCAGTTTCTTCCCCAGTTTTTTTTAAATGGCAAGTTCTTTTAATCGCCATTATTACCGTTTATTGTCTTCCAGAAAATATTTTCCTTGACAAATATTGGTCATAAATTGTAATTATTTATCTAAATAAATTTAATTTTTTGTCCGCTACAGAAGGGAGGGAGCGGATGTCATACAAGGTTTCCTACCAATTGTTTTCCATAAATTCTTCTGATTGTTTGAGTAATAAATTCTTATTTTTTTAGGAGGGTCACATGGCAAAAAAGATGGTTTTAGCTCTAGCCAGCAGCGGTGTAGAAAAACTCACCGTCGGCGGCATCATCCTTAGTGGTGCTGTTGCTCAAGACATGGAAATTAAAGTCTTTTTACTCTTGGGAGGAGCTTACGCTTTCCGGAAAGATATGGCTGATAAGGTTAAGGAACCAGGGGAAGCGCACTACAATAAAGATGAACTTCTTAACGGATTTCAGCGGGCCAATGTTCCCTACTGGCTTGACTATTACCAGCAGGCTAAAGATTTGGGTAATGTCACCTTTTACTTATGCGGGACCGCCGGCAAAATTTGGGTCTCTGACAAACTAGAAGATTTTGTTGATCTAGTGGACGAAGTATGTGGTATTGGAGAGTATATTTCCTCAATTGAAGAAGCCGATTTTCATATCATCATTTGAATTTCCTCTCTCCATCTTGATTGGCCTCGTCCATCTAGGTCCATTAAACATAAAAATTAAGGAGTAATAAAATGAATGAAGAAGAACTTAGAAACTTAGAGGTGGATAAAGTTGTTGATGCCCGGGGTACTTCCTGTCCAGGGCCACTTCTGGCAGCTAAGCGCTCCATTGCCGAAGTCAAAGTAGGAGGCATTATGGAAATTCTTTCCTCCGATGCGGGGACGAAACGAGATGTCCCTCTCTGGGCTAAGAAAGTAGGTCATGAATATTTAGGCACATTAGATGAACCTGGCTATTTTCGCCTCTTCATCAAGCGAACGAAATAATGGCCAGCCACGATCAGGAAAAGACTAATCAAGACCGGGCCCCAAAAAGTTTTCGGCCAAAGATTCTTGTCTTTTCCACAAACAGCATTTCTGACCCTGGAATTGACCTGGCCGGTAGCTCCCATCTCCATTATCCGCCGACAGTCGTTGTTCTTCCTATTCCCTGTTCGAGTGGCCTGAAGCCCAAGTGGATCCTGAGTGCCCTCCAAAAGGGCTTTGATGGAGTATTTATCGCTGCAGACGGGACGGATTGCCCCTATTTACCCGATTGCACTGATCGAACAGCCAAAATTGCCACAACTGCTCAACAATTAATCACTGAACATGGTTTTGAACCTGCTCGGGTAAAAATGGCGGCTATTTGTTCGGTTTGTGCCGAACCTTTTGTTAGCCATATGAAGGCCTTTTATGAAACCTTGCAATCGCTGGGTCCGGTGGGCGATTCTTTGTCAAGTAAAAGTAAGCCTGCCTCAAGTACATCATCCCCGTCTGAAGCAAACAAAAAGACAAAAGGAAAATGAAAATGGATTTCGATGCCCTAATTATTGGTGGTGGTATCGCCGGCATGGAATCAGCTTTGAACCTTGGCGATATGGGTTACCAGGTCCTTTTGGTGGAAAAGGAAACCACCATTGGGGGCAAAATGATTCTCTTAAGCAAAGTTTTCCCCACTCTTGACTGTGCCAGTTGTATTGCCACCCCGAAGATGGCCTCAACGGCTCATCATCCGCGCATAACCCTAATGACTAATACCCAAGTAGAGAAAATACATCAGCTTCCCCAAGGTGGGTTTGAAATCCAACTCATGAAAAAGGCCACTTTTGTGGATTTCGCCAAATGTACTGGTTGCCAAGAATGCGAATTCAATTGTCCGGTACCTGTCGCCGACCAATTCAATTATGATTTAGTAGCCCGCCGCGCTGCCTATATTCCTTTTCCCCAGGCAGTCCCTAAAAAAGCAGTGATTGAAAAAGTCGGGACTTCACCTTGTAGCTATAATTGCCCTGCTTCAATCAAGGCCCACGGTTATATTGCTTTGTCCCGCTGCGGTAAATTTGAAGAAGCTTTTCACTTGATTCTAGAAGATGCTCCCCTAGTTGGCACTCTCGGGCGAGCCTGTTATGCTCCTTGTGAAAATGAATGTACTCGCAATCTACTCACCGAGCCTCATCAACTGAAACTAGTAGAACGCTATAACAAAGAATATTTCTATTTGGCCCGGGAAATAAAAGAAGGGCCACTTTCTATTCGTCGGATTAAACGATTTATCGCTGATTACTATTACTCCCGTCATCCTAAACCTGAATACGGCCCCCCACCTCCTGAGAAAAGAATTGACCAAAAAATAGCTATTATTGGCTCGGGACCCGCCGGGTTAACCGCAGCCTACTTTTTAGCTCAAAAAGGCTATCCTGTGAAAATTTACGAGGCTGAGAATCAACCAGGAGGCATGCTTCGGTTCGCCATCCCCTCTTTCCGTCTCCCCAATGATGTTGTTGACCGTGACATAAAAAATATTACTTCCCTTGGGGTAGAAATAGAAACTGACCATCGCGTCAGTAGCTTAGCTGATTTAAAAGCCAAGGGATACTCAGCTATTTTCCTGGCAACAGGGGCCCAGGAACCGCGTTATCTCAAAGTCGAAGGTGAAGATCTGGCTGGAGTAGTCACGGCAATGGATTTCCTTAAAGATGTTAATCTCGGGCGAAAAAAGATTGACCTTAGCGGCAAAACAGTCATGGTCGTTGGGGGCGGGAACGTAGCTATTGATTCAGCCCGGGTAGCAGTCCGCTTAGGAGCCGCCAAAGTTTTTATCCAGTACCGCCGGAGTCGAGAGCAGATGCCGGCTTTTGACTGGGAAATTAAAGAAGCCGAAGAAGAAGGGGTCGATTTTCAATACCTAAGGGTTCCGGTCAGATTTATTGGTCAAGAGGGCCACATTGTCGCCTCCGAAAGCATCCGTATGAAACTCGGTGCTCCAGATGCCAGTGGTCGCCCCAGACCAGTCCCCATTAAAGGTTCAGAGCATAAAATTCCCATCGACTATGTTATTCTGGCGATTGGGCTAACACCTTCAACTCATCCTTTTCAATCTGAACTAGAGCTAAATAAAGACGGCTCGATTAAAGTTAATCCAATCACTTTGCAAACTTCTCTTCCTCATGTTTTCGCCGGAGGAGATGCGGTTACCGGTCCTTCAATGATCGTCAGTGCTATGGGTCAAGGCAAACAGGCGGCTCAGGCAATCGAGGCTTATCTTAAAGGAGAAAACCTCGAAAATTTCCGCCTAACACAACCCATGCCGCCTGTTCCTCGAGAAAAAGTCCTCCAAAGACAAAAATATCACACTCGGCTCGCTCCTCTCGGCCGTAAAGAAATTCCTCCAGCCGAAAGAATTAATAGCTTCGATGAGGTAGAGCTCCCTCTGACGGCCGAAGAAGTAAAATATTCTGCCTCCCGCTGCCTGGATTGTGGGATTTGTTCAGAATGCCATCAATGTCTTCGAGTTTGTCCCGCTGAGGCAATTGATTTCTCCCAGCGGGATGAAGAGCAAAAAATTGAGACCGGCTCTATTATTTTAGCGACGGGATTCAATCTTTTCCCGGCAGAGCTTAAGGAAACCTACGGCTATGGACGCTTCCCCAACGTGATCACTTCCATGCAAATGGATCGTCTTCTCTCTCCCACCCGTCCTTACAATACAGTTCTTCGTCCCTCTGACGGCAAGACCCCGGATAATATTGCTTACATTCTCTGTACCGGCTCTCGGGATCACACCGTTGGCAATCCTCTCTGTTCTCAGGTATGTTGCATGTACTCCATCAAACAGGCTCAGCTCCTCATGGGGGCTCTTCCCCTCGCTGATATTACCATCTACTATATCGATATTCGGGCGTTTGGAAAGGGTTTTGAAGAATTTTATCAACAAGCCCAGGCTATGGGCACTTATTTCATAAAGGGCAAAGTGGCTAAGATCGAAGAAAAAGACCATGGCCAACTAGTAGTTCGCTATGAAGACATTGACAACGGGGGAGTAGTGAAGGAAGCAGAGCATGACCTCGTCGTCCTCGCGGTTGGTTTTCTAGCCAATTCTGAAGCTCAGCAATATTTTCCTGACAAATCTCTTCAATTAGACAATTTTAATTACATTAAGCAAGTCGAAGAAGATATTTCGCCAGGAAAAACAAGCTTAGATGGTGTTTTTGTGGCCGGCACGGCTGCCTCGCCTATGGATATTCCCGACTCGGTTATCCACGCCGGCGCCGCAGCCACTCAGGCTGCCGCTTATATCGAGAAAATAAGGAGACGAACGTGAGCCATAAAAACTCCCCGCCATCAATTCCCCCTTCTGGCCAGGGTAAATCTACGGGAAGAAGAATTGGCGTCTATATCTGTTATTGCGGAGGAAATATTTCTGATTATGTTGATGTGGAAAAGGTCAGAGAAGCCATTGCCTCCCAGGAAGGAGTAGTCGTGGCTAAAACGACCATGTTCGCCTGCTCTGACGCCGCCCAGCAAGAGATAATTGAAGATATTCAACAAAAAAAATTGGATGGCTTAGTTGTAGCCTCCTGCTCTCCCAAACTTCACCTATTTACTTTCCGGGGAGCAGCTGAAAGAGCTGGCTTGAATCCTTACCTGTATGTCCAGGTAAACCTCAGGGAACAAGATTCCTGGGCTCATACCGACGACCCCCAAGGGGCAACAGAAAAAGCAATTAAACTGGTTGCCGCGGGAATTGAAAAGGCCAAACTAACCAAGCCTCTCAAACCTTTCCGCTTGGAAACGGTCAAAAGAACTCTAATTATCGGCGCCGGTATTGCCGGCCTGAGAGCAGCCGCGGCTCTTGCCGACTTGGGGATTGAAGTGGTAGTTGTGGAAAAAGAGCAACGGGTAGGCGGTTGGTTGAGTAAATTTCGCTCTCTTTATCCCCATAATCAAAACGGTCCGCAACTCGTTGCTTCTCTTTTAGAGGAACTAGAAAAGAGAGAAAACGTAACTCTTTATACTTCGGCAGAGATAGTGGAAAAAAAGGGTTGCATTGGCGATTTCGAAGTCAAAATAAAGACAGGTTCCAACATCGTCACTCATAATGTTGGAGCCATTATTGTGGCTACGGGATTCGAGAATTATCAACCCAGCAAGGGAGAATTTGGCTATGGAGAAGCTCCCCAAATTATCACTTTACCTGAGTTCAAAGAACTGGTTGAAAATTCTCAAGGAAAAGGAAATCTCACTTATAATGGTCGGCCTATTCAGCGAATAAGTTATATTTATTGTGTCGGGTCGCGCCAATCCGCTGGGGAAGAAGCAGCCCATACTTATTGCTCCCGCTTTTGCTGTAATGCCGCTATCCATACTGCTCTGTTGGTTAATGAAATCAATCCCTCCATCCATCAATTTCATTTTTATCGGGATATCCGCACCTACGGCAAGTTCGAGCCTCTCTACGAAGAAGCTTGCCGCCAAGGATCGGTGTTTATTAGATTTGCTGCCACAGAGCCGCCTCAGGTCGTTAAAAACAACGGGCAGCTAAAAATTAAAGTAAAGGACTTATTAACGGCAGGGGAAGAACTGGAGCTAGACACGGATTTGATTGTGCTGGTGACCGGGATGATCCCTCGAGAAAACTCGGAGTTGGTAAATCTTTTAAAACTTCCTCTTGGCAAGGACGGATTTTTTAATGAAATTCACCCTAAACTTCGCCCGGTAGAAACAGTGATTGATGGCGTCTTTATTGCTGGGACGAGCCAGGGTCCCAAGAATTTAGCTGAGAGTGTCGCCTCTTCGTTGGCTGCTACCGCTAAAACGGCAGCTCTGCTGCTAAAAGGATACGTAGAACTCGAGCCCCTGATTGCCTTTGTTGACAAAGAACGTTGTCAGTGGTGCGGGCTTTGCGCTCCTGCCTGCCCCTACGAGGCCATTACCAAAACTAATTTAGCTGGGAAAGAAATAGCAGACGTCAACCGCGCTCTTTGCAAAGGTTGCGGCGGCTGTGTGCCGGTTTGCCCCCAAGATGCTCTCCATCTTGAAGGATACACGGATGACCAGGTGGAGGCTATGATTGAAGCTCTGGCCCGGGGAAGCAGCAATTAAATCAAGGAGAAAAAATGGCCCACCGAGAAGGAGAATTAAACGAAATTATAAAAAAAGAAATTTTTTTTCGAGAAAAAATTGTGGCTGCCCTCAGAGAAAAAAATTTAACCGTCCCTGAAGTCGCTGCTCAATTGGGTCAACCCACCTATCAAGTTATGTACTGGATGATGGCTTTAAGAAAATACGGAGTTATTGAAGAAACAGAGGAAGTCACTGATGAAGGATATTATAAATATAAACTGGTGGAGTAAGGATTAATGCTTAACTATCAGCTAAAGAGGAAAAAATGACCAAAGTTAAACCCGAATTTATTGATCAAGTCAAGAAATTAGGCGCTTTTGATATCTCAGCCTGCTATAATTGTGGAAATTGCACAGCCATTTGTCCCTTGTCCAACGAAAATCACTCCTTTCCGCGGAAGCTAATCCGTTACTCTCTCCTGGGAATTGAGGAAAAAATAACTGCTGCTCCTGATCTCTGGTTATGTTATTACTGCGGTGAATGTTCAGATACTTGCCCCCGGGAAGCAGATCCTGGCGGATTAATGATGGCTCTGCGGCGATGGGCTATCAGAAAATATTCTCTGGGCAAAATAGCAGATCTTTTTTATGGCCGAATATCTTCCTGGTTAACCTGGATAATTTTGACCTTTGTCGCGTCCCTGGGCATTATCTATTTTCGAAACCCTCATCCGGACACAGCTCAAGCGGTGCCTATTTCCTTCATCGGACTGGACTTTCTCCACACTGCCGGCTTGGTAATGGGCCTTTTTATCGCCTTTTTTGCCCTAGCCCATATCTTGATCATGCTTAAAAGTTTGAACAAAAACTCCAGTCTGCCTTCTAGATCTCCGCAAAAATTGCTGACTAGTTTAATCAAAGTAATAACCAATGAAATCATCCTTCAAAAACGCTTCCGGGATTGTTCCGAAAGTGATCGTTACCTCCCTCATTTAGCCTTGTTTTGGGGATTTGCTGGTTTATTCCTGGCCACCATTCTCGTTTTTGGAGCCGATTTCTACGGCTTTCCTGAAATTTCCCGTCTTTTCGCCAAAATAATGGGGATTATTTTCGGCTTAATCCTTCTTTACGGAGCTGGCTACTTTATTCTTCTCCGCCTGCAACGTCCAAACAATTACTCTGAATACTCCCACCCTTCAGACTGGCTATTTCTTCTATGGATGTTTTTGGCTGGACTTACGGGTTTTATTCTAGATATTTTTAAATGGCTCAACCTTCCCTGGCCAACTTACATTGCTTTTGCCTTTCACTTAGTTATAGTTTTCAATCTCCTGGTTACCGCTCCTTTCACCAAATTTGCTCACGCTCTCTATCGCCCTCTAGCTCTCTGGCTGGCGGGAGAAGAAGAATCCCCAAGTTCTGAAACCACCACCTAAGTTGAATGGGCACTTTGCTGCTCTCCACTAATTCTGAAATCGAGACCACCTTAAATTTGCCTCTGCTGCCGAGGCTGCTGGCTCAGCTTTAAGTTTTAAATTTCTCAGCTCCTGGCCAGTTTCTAGACCAAAATGGGGCCTTGTTCTCTCCAGCTTCGCTCCCTAATTCACATAATTCTAAAAAAATCGGTCACAGTTCACCTATTCACCTGGTTTTTGCGTATTTGTCCCCCCACCAAGAAAGCAAATCGCCTCTTCTCCTCATTACTAGGAAACTACTAACCTAGTTACCTTCAAGCTAAGTTTAAGTTAAGTTTAAGGAGCTAAGATCAAATGATACGGTGGGGGCGAACTTAGCCGGAAACCTGAGGACATGGGAGCAATTACGGTTCCTAAAACCAAACGAAACAAGATTGATAAAACAACAAACCAAAAATTTTGCTTGGTTAGTTTCATCATAGCACTAAAGGGGTGAGGTGTGCTTAATTTGAATTTTACGAAAAAATAGGTAAATATGTATTGCGTCCCCTGTTTTCTCTATACCGGGATGCTGAAAAAAAGGGAATGAATGGCATCCTCTGGGCATTACTTGTCTTTATTGGCAATCTAATCGTGCTTATTATCTATCTCATTGTCCGTTCCAACAATACGACTGTTTTGCCC
>DQWD01000005.1 GCA_011042725.1 Candidatus Aminicenantota bacterium
CAAAAACAGAAATTAGCTTAACTTCTGGTTTTTCGGCTATGTTTTCAATGGAAATAGGAATTATTTCCTTTCTTGTCTGCCCTGAAAAGAGGCTTATTACCCCTGAAAAAATACCAATTAAAATAAAAATTTTTGGCTTCATTCTATCTCCCTCCCTTATTTTTATTCCTTCTCTCTAAAAAAACTGGTGACAGTTTACATATTTACCATATTTTTCTTATTTCTAAAACCGGGGCAAAAACTGGTGACAGTTTAATTATTTACCGTTTTTTTCATAACTACTCATTTTCCTCCTTCAATTTTAAAAAGAAATTGCTCAAAAATGCCCATAATTAATATCGTAATTAATATTATTAACAAAGAAATTCAACTAAAAAACCATGATAAATCTTAACACCTTTGGCATGTTAGTCACCATTGATTGAGCTACCGGACAAACATTGTTATGATATAGAAAGTAAACCCAAAAGGAGGGTAAGACAATGTCTGATAAGGGTAATAAATCATCTGAAAAAGAAGCCCTGCGAACTGTCTTTGTTAATCAATTCACTAATGGCATCCTTGACCCCTCAAAACCGATGCTCGGTCCAGTCAAAGATGGTGGCCATATCGTGGCCAACACTGCACCCGGCTGTTGGGGGCCGATGATAACGCCGGAAATACGCGGTGGACATGAAGTGACCGTTCCGGTAGCAGTTGAGAGGGCAGAACCTGGAGATGCTATTGCCATCTTTATTGAGGATATTACCGTAACCTCCCTGGCCACTGCTTCTGGAAACGACCGAGTAATAGAAGGAAGATTTCTTGGTGATCCCTATGTGGCCGGCAAGTGTCCTCATTGCGGTACTCTTTACCCAAAAACAGTGGTAAAAGGAATAGGCCCGGAAGCAATTCGCTGTGCAAACTGTGGAACTGAGGCTTCTCCCTTTGCCTTTGCTCACGGTTACACCATTGCCTTTGATCATGAAGCCGGAGTAGGAGTCACTTTACCAAAAGAGGCAACTGAACGGATCGCTCAAGAAGCCAAAAAATATGCGGCTCTTCCAGATAATTCAATCCAAAATCCTGTACTCATTCTTGCCCCTCATGATTTAGTAGGAGTAGCTACAAGACTGAGACCATTTTTGGGACAGCTTGGCACCACGCCGTCCATGCCTATGCCGGATTCTCACAACGCCGGAGATTTTGGTGTGTTTTTGGTAAACGCTCCCCACGAATACGGAATCAAAGAAGAACAACTATTAAACCGTAGCGACGGCCACATGGATATCAGCGACGTCAGAGAAGGGGCCATTCTTATTTGCCCAGTAAAAGTAAAGGGCGGCGGAGTCTATGTAGGTGATATGCATGCCCTGCAAGGCGATGGCGAAATTGCCGGGCATACCTGTGATGTTTCTGGGACTACCACCCTGAAAGTCAGGGTCCTCAAAAATGTTAACCTGGAAGGTCCGGTGCTTCTTCCAAGACATGATGATCTTCCCTATCTGGCCCGTCCTCTTTCCTATGAAGAAAAGGAAAAAGTCGCCAAACTGGCCAAGCAATTCGGTGTGAAAGAAATAGAAAAATCTCTTCCCGTTTCAGTTGTCGGCACAGGGGCGGATTTGAATAAAGCCACTGACAATGGGCTGGAAAGAGCGGCCAAGTTGTTTGGGATGAGTGTCCCCGAAGTAAAAAATCGGGCAACTATTAGCGGGGGAATAAGAATCGGCCGCCATCCGGGAGTAGTTCAGGTAATTTTCCGGGTCCCTATTGACCGTCTGGAAAAGGCTGGCCTGCTCGAGATGGCTGTCAAACAATATGGAGAACCATAAGGACACTCCAAATTTCTGAAAAACTAGTGGCTAACTGGTGGCTATTGAAAACTGATGAAAACAAAAACTGGTGACAGTTAAAAACTATAAAACTGGTGACAACTACAGTTCCAATTTGTATATTATGACCGAACAGTCAGTCAAGGCAGGACAAGACAATGCCGAAAAAAATTGATAAAGAAGAAAAAAAAGCGAATATTTTAGAAGCAGCAATTAAGGTCTTTTCCAAAAAGGGCGTGGCGAACACTAAAATTTCTGATATTGCCGAGGCTGCTGGCATCGGTAAGGGTACCATTTACGAATATTTTCGGAGTAAAGATGAAATCTTTGTAGAATCATTCCAATTTTTTCTAGAAAAGGTTGACAGCATTATTTCCCAGAGACTGTACCGCATCTCAGATCCCATGGAAAAATTACTCGCCTATTCTTCTACATGGACGGAAATATTCGAAGGGGATTATTTGGAATATGCATCCATATTGCTTGATTTTTGGGCCAAAAGTATCCGAAATAAAAAAGAAGCTATTGCCTTAAATCTTGTAAAAATTTATGACGAAAATCGAAACATACTCAAATCCCTACTGGAGGATTGTATAACAAAAGAGAAAACGTCTTCGCTCGATGTGAAGATTGCCGCGTCCATCCTGATTGCTTCCTTAGAAGGACTGTTCATTCAATGGATATTGGATCGTTCTGCATTTGATTTTAAAGAAACTGCTAAACTAGCAACGGAAATCCTAATCGAATGGCTCAAAAAGCGAGACTAAATAATAATTTTATTATGCCACTATATGACCGGCTGGTCAGTCAATTGGCTAATAGAATCTAGGGAGGAATGTTGATGAAAAAAATAATGATTTTAGGATTGCTTGCATTTCTTCTAACTCCAGGCTCATTCAGCCAGGAGATGACAGGTGAAGATATCATTCAGAAAGTCAATGATTTGTTCAATTTCGACTCGAATTACTCAAAATCAAAAATGACCATTGTGACTACCTCAGGCCAAAAGCGCACTTTTATCTATGAGTCGTGGAGCAAAAACAAAGGAGAAAAAAACCTCGTGCGGTATCTGGAACCGAGGCGCGTGAAGGGGCAGGCCGTGTTGATGCTGAACAACGCCGATGACATCTGGATGTATTTTCCCCGGACCCAGCGCGTTCGAAAGCTGGCCACCCACGCTAAAAAACAGAAGATGCAGGGCAGCGATTTCTCCTATGAAGACATGGGAAGTGGAGATGCTTTTATCAAAAATTTCACTTCAAAAAGACTTAAGGATGAAAAAATGGAGGGATATGACTGCTACAAACTGGAGCTCACTCGCAAACCGGACAGTGATACTTCTTATTCCAGATTAATTATGTGGGTGATTAAAGAGAATTTCGTCCCTGTGGTTATCGATTATTATGACGAGCATGATCCAACTCTATTGCAAAAGAGGTTGATCCAGAGTGATATCCGCATCATCGATGGCATTCCCACCGCCATGAAGATGGTGATGATCAACAAAAACGATAATTCTCAAACGGAAATGGAATTACTGGAAGTGAAATATAACATCCCCTTGGATGACAGGATGTTTACAGAAAGGGAATTAAAAAAATGAAGACATGGGTGTCTGCCTGTTTATTCTGTTTATTTATGCTATTTATCTTTTCTCCCCTTCTCGCTCAGGATGGTGTCGAAATATTTGGATATTTTGAATCACAAATAATGGGCACAAAACTCAATAATGAGTTCATTCAGCTCTATTCCAATAAGCTGCGGGTGGATCTAAAATCCGACCTCTCTGAAAATATTACCTTCGCAGCGAATTTTGACTACATCACCTATCACGGCAAAACAAATTGGAACATCCTGGATTTTTTACCTTCGGATGTCGTCGCCGAGGTTCCTCCAGGAATGGAGGCTTTTTACGTTCTTCCATTCGAGAACCGGCACTTCCTCGATAACGCCTACATCAAGCTCTCCTTCAAGCAATTTGACCTGACTGTAGGCAAGCAGCAGATCTCCCTCGGGACGGGTTATGTCTGGAATCCCATAGACGTTTTTAATATAAAAGATATACTCGACCCAACCTATGAGCAGCCTGGTCACAATGCCATCCGGCTGGACATACCGTTGGGTTCCAGGTACACAGTCACAACCCTTTACTCACCAGAGGAGAGCTGGGAGGATTCGGCGAAGTTATTACAGCTTAAAGGACGAATTTCCCATTTTGATTTCACTCTGAATGCCGCAGAAAAAACCTGGCGCTTTCATGATTACAAGCAGTTTGATTTCGAGAGCATGAATTTCCTGGAAATACCAGAGAGGAGGAAGCTCCTTGGTGGAAGCACGGCCGGAGAAATCCTTGGTCTGGGAGTCTGGGCTGAATACGCTTATAACTGGATGGATGTTTCCAAGGATTTCTATGAACTTGTGGTCGGCTCGGATTACACCTTTGATTTTCAAACTTACCTGATGATCGAATACTACCGGAATACCATGGGCAAGGCGGACTACACCCAGTACGACCTCAATGACTGGATGCGCCTATTAGCAACCGAACAAAAGGCTATCGCCCAGGATCAAATTTATCTATTCATCCAGCACCCGGCCACGGATTTGCTCAGTGTTGGTTTTTCAACCATTTATGCTCTATCGGACAACAGTTTTGCTCTAGTTCCAACTCTGAATTACAGTTTTTCCGACAATGTAGAGATTTTTGCTTATCTCAATTTGAATTTTGGTAGTGAGGGAAAAGCTTTCTCCAGGAAAATGGGAAATGGAGGATTGATAAGGGTCCGCGTTTACTTTTAATCAACAGCGGGAAAGGAGAACATAATGAGAGACAAGGTGCTTAAGACATTGGCTTACTGGCATGCTCATCATCCATGGAGAATGATCCTGGTTGTTTTGCTCTTGACCTTGATTTTTGCTTTCTTTGCCGAGCAGTTAAAAGTCACCATGCGCTGGTCAGACCTTCTGCCGACTGGTGATAAAAGAACAGTTCAGTTCAATAAGATCATTGACGAATTCACCTCTGCCACTTCCCTTGTCGTCGTGGTTCAGGGGGAAGAAAGCCACATCAAAAAGTTTGCCGAAGACCTTGCTCCCCGAATTTTAAACGCCGTTGATACCAGTAAAAATGCTTCACTCCAGAAGAAAATCGATAAGATCCGCAAAAAGATAGATCAATTAAAGACTAAAGAAAAAAATGAATCTAAAATAGCAAAACTTCAATCTGAAATCAAAACTCTTCAGTCCCAAATGAATAAAAAATTGTTTAAACGCGTGGACTACAAAACCGAAGTCGACTTTTTAAGAAACCATGGATTGATGCTGCTCAAAGAAGAAGATTTAAAAAATACTAAAGATGTTTTCATGGATCCGAACATTACGGGTCTTCTATTCAATATCAATAATTCCATGGAGAAGGAGTATGTAGGCCAAGAGGAATCGATATCCACGCGGGAGAAAGAAGATAACGCTGTGGCCTTCCTAGATAGTATTCAGAATTTGGTCTTAAAACTGCAGAAGGCAACCCGGGGGCAGAATCTATCAAAAGAAGAAGTCCAAGCTGTTGCGGATAAGCTTCTTTTCGGCGAACCCTATTTCCTGTCTTATGATAAAAAAGCCCTCATTTTAACTGCTGTTCCAAACTTCACGATGATGGATCTAGACCTTATGGTCACTGGAACAGATGCTGTTCAGGGGATTATAGATGATCTTTTAAAGAATTATCCGGGTGTAAAAGCAGGGTTGACCGGTATGATCGCTGTAGGACGAGACGAAATGGTTTATTCCGAAAAAAGTCTTGGATACACCACTGTGATCGCTGTGATTGCCATTTTGATCCTGCTCATGATTTCCTTTAGGATGTGGGTAGCTCCAATCTTTGCAACATTCAATCTCCTTGTCGGTTTGATTTGGGCCGTAGGGACAGCAGCAATAGTGGTTGGAATGTTGAATATCATGACCCAGATGATGGCTGTAATCCTCCTAGGTCTAGGCATTGATTTTTCAATTCATATTATTTCCGGATTCACGGAAAGGCGGGCTGCCGGGGACAACATTGCTGAAGCAATGGAAAAAACATTCTTAAAAAGCGGGAAGGGGATTTTGACCGCCGCGCTGACAACAGCCTGCGCTTTTTTAACTATGGTCATCAGTCATTCCCGCGGTATGAAGGAAATGGGCTTGGTCACGGGATTGGGATTGTTGGCCATTCTCTTTGCCACCATGTTGTTTTTACCGTCGATGTTGGTCCTTCGGGAACGCCGCATAGATAAAAAGCGCGAGAAGAAGCAAGATTTAAAACACGCCGTTCAGCGTGATATTTCCTTCCGATTTCTTGGTAAAACTAGTGAGTTGTTGAGTAAACATTACATTTTTACAATCCTTGCCTCGATCATCATCAGTTTCATCCTTATCTGGTCTGGTTCTAAAATCAGCTTTGATCACAATTATATGAACCTTGAGCCGAAAGGATTGACATCTGTTGCCCTTCAGGACACAGTCCAGGAGAAATTTGATCTAAGCATGGATTACGCTTTAGTCTTGGCCGACAGCATTGAAGAATCTCGCGAATTATCTAAAAAATATCGTGAATTAGGCACAGTTGCTATCACTGAGGACATTTCCCTTTATCTTCCATCTCCGGAACAACAGCAAAAGAGAATCCCTCTTATAAGAGAGATCCGCGAAAAAATCCGTTCCACTCCCATTAAAAAGAGTGTGCTCCCATCTGACTTCCCTGTTTTAAGAAGAGAACTTGAACGCCTCGAGATGAATATAATGGAAATGCAAGACATGGCTTATCTCGGCGGACAGGACAAAGTGGAGAATAAATGCAAAGAGATCGTTGGAGACCCTGAAAACCCGAATTCAAGAAATATCATCCGTGAAGAGCTACAATTTTTGGATGAAAATATTTCGACGGCGGCCAAGGGACTGTCCGAATTTCAGCAGAATTTTGCTCCGTATTTCCAAGCATCTGTCATCAAAATGAGTTCTACTCAACCCATCCGTCTGGATGATTTGCCCGTAACCATTTTGGATCGTTACAGTAACAAGAAACGAGACCAATTTCTTGTCACAGTCTTTCCTGTAGGGAACATATGGCAGAACGCAGAGTTTCTCAACAGATTTGCCGATGATCTGGAACGAGTAAGCGATAGAGCTACGGGAATGCCCGTTGTTTTCCGCGCTCTGATCAAGATAATCGGCCGTGATGGCCGCAACGCCGTATTGTTGACCTTGGTCATTGTTTTTCTTCTATTGTTGGTGGATTATCGAAATGCCGGCCATGCCTTGATAGCGATGATTCCCCTGGCCCTCGGAATATTCTGGATGGTCGGACTTATGCATTTAGTAGGTATGAAGTTAAGCATAATGAATGTTATGGGCCTTCCCATGATTGTCGGGATCGGCGTTGATTATGGAGTGCATATCATCCATCGTTGGAGACATGAAGGAAGAGGTAAAATTCGAATAGTATATTCAAGCACAGGAAAAGCGATTCTTCTTACCTCATTGACAACAATGCTCGCCTTCGGGTCTTTAGTCTTTTCGATATGGCGCGGATTCGGTCAGCTTGGCGGAGCTCTTTTCCTTGGCGTGGGAGCTTGCTTTTTGACATCCGTGATTATTTTGCCCGGGATAATCGGGATAATTGAAAGAAAAAACCGAGAAACCTGCTGACTTACATTTCCATCCCCATCAAGAAAATGGGAGAAAATGAGTGACCGAAAATGGGTGACATTTCACATATTTACCATATTTTTGAAAAAAGCCAAAAATTGGAAACAGGGTCTTCTAAGATAACAAAAGAATGTAAAAACAGGTAAATTGGTGAGCTGTCACCTGTTTTTGTTTTTTAGAATACATTTTTTCTTGACAATCTGTTATATAGGACTATATTAGTCTTATATAGAAAGGGAAATGGTTATAATCAGGAAAAATACGGATTATGCCCTTCGGTTGATGGTGAATCTTGCCAATCATTATGGCCAAGAAATAAAATCTTCAAGAAGAATCGCGGGAGAAGAAGAAGTCCCTTATTATCTTGCTTGCAAATTACTTCAAAAATTGAATTATGCCGGGCTGGTGAAGAGTAAAATGGGCCCTGTAGGTGGATTTTATTTAAGCAAACCTCCCGCAAAAATAGCCTTAGCCACGATAATAAATGTTATTCAAGGTCCCATCAGCCTGAATAGTTGTCTCCTGGGAATTGAAGTATGTCCAAATCAACCCTTTTGTCCTATTAGCAAAAAACTTTCTGAACTACAGAATTATATTGATAATTTCTTAAAAAACATAACTTTACAAGACTTACTA
>DQWD01000112.1 GCA_011042725.1 Candidatus Aminicenantota bacterium
ATAAAAAGTAAATTTAATCCCAAGTAAAGAAAAATGACTACACCGGTGCCTAATAGCAAAGAATAAGGTAAGTTTTTCTCTGGTTTTTTTACTTCCGAGCCGATATAGGCAGCGGCATTCCATCCGCTATAAGCAAACATTATCCACATAAGACAAAGACCAATTGTTTTCCATCCTGAAAGGTCAAATTTAAATTGAGAAAAAGTGAAAAGATTACTTATTTGACCCTCCCCCAAAGAAAACCCCAGAATAATCAAGCCCACGATCAGGCTTACTTTAACAATGGTTAATAAATTCTGAACTTTGGCTCCCAGTTCAATCCCCCGCAAATGAATCCCAGTAAATAAGGCCACAATTAAAATCGCCAATAATTTTTTAAAGACAATTAACAACCCGGGAGTCGTCTCTCCTCCAACTACTCCCGGAAAGGCTCGAATTAAATATTCGCTTACCCCGATAGCCGAAGCAGCAATCGGAGCCGAAAAACCAACAAAAAATGATACCCAACCGCTTAAAAAGCCAAAAAGAGGATGAAATAATTTAGAAAGGAAAATGTACTCCCCCCCTGCTTCGGGCATGGCTGAAGCAAGAATTCCATAGCTTAGGGCTCCACAAAGGGCAATAATCCCCCCTACGGCCCAAAGCGCCAACATCACCAGGGGATGGCCAAGATCTTTAATTAATAGACCAGAGGTGGTGAAAATACCAGCTCCAATCATATTGGCGATAACAATATTGGTAGTGGGAAAAATACTAAGCTTTCTTACCAAGGAAAATTGCTGAATATTATCCTTGTTTTCCCGCTGTTCTCTTTTTGCTTTCAAATTCATTAACAATGTAACTTGTAGCTATACTTCTATTTTAAAAAAATATTATGATAACTTAAGTTCCCCGGTGAAATTCGTCTGGATTATTTTTTTAATCTCCTGGGGATTATTCCGAAGCGCCCACATCAACTTCACCGCCAGAGTCTCTAAACTCTGATCATAGCCTTCGATGGCGCCCAGTCCCAGGGCCCTTCGGCCCACTTCGTAGAGATGCATGAGCGTCCTTCCATGGAGACATTGGGATGTCACCACTACTGGAATTCCTTTTTCTTTTGCCTTCTGAAAAAAACCTTCAAATCCAAAAGGGATATTCCCTGGGCCATAAGCTTTAAGGACGAGGCCTTTTATTTTTTCATTCTGGAGGAGAAACTCCAGGTTGGAAGAATCACACCCCGGGGTCAAGGTGTAAACAAAGATATCCGGCTCAAAGCCGGGAATGATTTCTACATCATGAGGCTGGGAATTTCTTCTCTTGACCCAGTCTTTCAACCGTAATTCAAGAGAAATTTCTCCGGCGTCTTCACCATTAACCGATTGAAAAGAATCTAGTTTTGACTCCGAGGCTTTAGTCACTCGTCCCCCCTGAATTATTCTTTCATCAAAAACAACAAAAACTCCGGCCACATCCATCGTCGCCAAGCGAAAAGCATTGATCAGATTGCGACGAGCATCGCTTTCAATCTTGTTGCCAGGAATCTGGCTGCCAGTCAAAACAACTGGCTTTCCTAAGTGGCGAAGGGCCAAGTTGAGGGCAGCCGCTGTATAAGCCAAGGTATCGGTGCCATGGGTAATCACAAATCCATCATAATCTTTATAATTTTTCTTAATAGCGAAAAGCATCTTGTCCCAGTCAGGAGGACGAAGGTTGGTACTATCCATGTTGGCGATAAATTCAATGTCATAAACGGCAAGAGAAGAAAGCTTGGGCTCAATATTAGTTAGAATCTTGATAGCCGAAGATCTATCCTCGGGCACATTCAAAGAGCCATCCTCCTTTTCTTCCATAACAATTGTCCCTCCGCAAAAAAGCAGAAGGATTCTGGGAACTTGGGAATTGATATTATTTCCGGAAGCCATTTTTTATTCCTTTCGATTCACTTCTCTGTACAAGCTTTAGAATTATTTTGCCTTATAAGACTTTTAATTTAAAGCAAGTTTTATCACTCTTCTCTCTGATTATTAAAGATGAAGGCCCTTTTCTAACATTTCATCAACTAATAACCAAAGAATCTGCCTTGGGGAGATTATCTTCTTTAAACTTGCTGCCAGCCAAACTAAATGGCTTTCTTTTTTACTTTTTTCTTAAAAATATTTTTTATTATTTTACTTGAAGGCAAAAAAGAGTAATATATTAAAAGTTAATTGTTAAATATGATTTAATTTTTGAATATGAGTAATAAATTTTTTAATTATATTTTTATCCAGCCCATTAGGCATTCATCATTTCCAGGAAACGGGAGGTAAACTCATGAGAAAAAAAATTTTTATCGGTTCAATTCTTTTCTTTTTCCTGCTTGTGGGCCTGATTAATATCACCCCCGCCAAATCCCTCACTCCCAAAGATCCAAGCAAAATATCCCTCTCTTCCTCTCCTTCTCCAGCCATCACCAAGGACGATTGTTTGCTTTATCAAGATATTGACATGAAGAAATGGAACAACAAAATCCGGCAGGAGAAGTTCGATATGGTTCTTCCGCAGGTAATGAGAAAGCATGGAATAGATATGTGGATTTATGTGGCCCGAGAAGAAATTCCCGACCACTTTGCGGCTGAAGAACTAGGCAGTTCTTCAGGAGTGTTTGTCTTCACTGATAGAGGTGATGACCATATCGAGCGAGCGATTTTAGGGCGGCGATGGGGAAAATCCCATCGTGGCTGGGGAGAGTGGCGAACTAAACTAGTTGAGGAATGTGGACTCTACGACTTTGTTGCCGATGCCATCCGCGTCCAAGAACCAGTGGGAAGTGTTCTCACTGAATATGACTATCGTTTTAAAGGCTTGCGCGAATTTGTTATGGCTCGTAATCCGCAACGGATCGCGGTGAATTACAAGCATGACCTCGGTCCCTGGGTAACTTTTATTGGCGAAAAAGATGGCCTTTCTCACACCGATTATGTTCTTTTAACCGAAGAACTCGGCCCTGAATATGCCCAACGTTTAGTCTCTGATGAATACTTAAGAATGGATTATATAATCCGAACTGTACCTAGTGAAATTAAGCTCTTAAAGAAAATGCGGGAAGATGAGATTAAATGTATCAAGAAAGTTTGGCAAGAGATAATTCCAGGAGTAACAAAAGTTGAAGACTTAGGAGAAAGAGGTGATGGTGAAGTTGATCTGGTTGTTTATCGCCGCATGAAAACTGGTCTATCACAAAGAGGAAGGAGTGCGGGCTGGGAAAATGCCGTAGTTCAAGGAGGAGATATTATAGCGGCCCCGAGTCAAGGAATGTACGCTTACGTTCTTCGCCCTGACGAAACTGAACCTCCGCCTGAGATTAAAAAGTTATGGCAAACTTACTTGACCGTCGAAAAAATATTGGCCAAGACGATTAGAGCCGGCCGAACCCCCAAAGAAATTATTAGAGAATACACTCAAAAATTCGCTGAAGCGGGCATTATTGTCCGAGACAATCAGATGCACATGGTTACTGCTAAGAATAATTGGCCCTTATACTCGGCTGGCTATGAACCTGGTCAAACCCATATTAGCCTGGACATGCACGGGATGATGAAAGGCGCTCTCGATCGCAAATACGAGAATTACTTTGGTCCCCGCATTGGGTCACTGGGACCTGAATGGTCGAAAAATATCCCCCTTCCTCCTTATCATCATTTCGTCTTGGAGTATTTTTTCTACATGCCCTCACCGACTGACAATTTAGAGGAAGACCAGTATTTGTTATGGTGGGATCACGAGCAAGCCCTAGCTACTGAAAACGGCGTTGAATATTTATCCCCGCCCCAAAAAGAACTCTATCTCATTCGTTACCATCAGTAAAAAAACTGGGAAAAAACTCGCTTCTTAATGGATTATTATTATCGAATCATTCCAAGGATAGAGAGCTTCGACACCTTTTTCCGTAATGATCGAGTTGTCTTCGTAACTGATACTTATCCGTTTTCCCCACTCTGGAACCCAGGTATTGACTACAAACTCGAAGGCAAAGATGAAATTCTGCTGGACCATGAGGTGAGCTCGATCTTTCCGCCAGGGAGCAATTGATGGTCCGGCGGTGACATCGCCGACGGTAGTATTGCCAGTAGCATGAAAGTCAACGGTGAACCCGGATTTATCTGAATCACCAAGGGCATTCATTAAATCCCGATACTGCGATGAGAAATCGTCAGAAGGCGTGTAAACAAAACCTTCTGCCTCCAGGGCTTTGACAACTGCCTGGAGCGATTCGCCTGCGGTGCGGCCCACTTTTAAAGTCTTCCGAATAATTTCCCTGGCCTTAATCGTGCGTTCCCAGGCATGTTTCAGCCCCTTGGGAATATCGGTTTCACCTTCTTTAAGGATATAAGCATCCCGCTTGAAATCTGTGCCGAAGTTTAAATAACCGATACCCATGTCCCAAGATATGAAATCGCCACGCTGAAAAACATATCCAGGTTTGCTAGTCTCCGAAGGGGCTGATACTTCGGAATGAACAACTGACGGCAGATAAGGAAGATGTAAGGTGGCCGCTTCATACGAAGGAGGAATCCCTTGGGCTAGAAGTTGATCCTGGACCCACCAGGCAATCTCTTCTCGTGAAGTTACCCCTGGCTTAATTCTCTTGAAAGCTGCCTCCATAACCTGCCTTTGAATTTCGCAGGCATTGGCAAAGGCAATAATCTCACTCTGAACCCTTCTTACTCGAAAATCAGTTATAACTTTTTCTGCCGAAACAAGCCTGCTTGCATATTTTTTACCTAAGGCCTTGGTTACCCTCAAATAGGCTGTATGAGAAAGACCATTGGCTATAGGGAGCGAATCGGACATGTTGATCGCTATCACTTTTGGATCCCGCTCCTCTACAAATTTTCGTAGGTCATTTCCTGAGCCGACAATATCGTAAAGACCATCTAGATCCTCTCCACCCAAGAAGGCCCGCTCAATTCTATCACCTCCCCGGTCGGTAAAAATATAATATGCGAGTGGTTCCCAGGCTCTGTATTCATACCACCCACCTAAGTCGAGAGCAAGAGGATCTTTTTTTCCACTCTCAATGACATGAATCCACATGTCAACATTATTATCCCTCATTGCCCCAGGAAGAACGAGATCAAATTTTTCTTTCCGGATGAGTTTCAGTATTTCATACCTTTGTTTTGTTTTCTGCGCATAAACTCCATAAATATTGACTCCAAAGACAAGAACAATTAAGACAAAAAACCTGATCAATACTCCTTTTTTAATCATGCTTTAACCTCCCTGAGTTAATTTGTTAATTTAAATATAGATATATTTGATATATTTAACAATTATTTAACAATCCGGCTTGGCTGGCATTTCCAGCATGTTCGGCAAATCCAAGTATCACTTCACACTCGCCTTGCCGTCCTTATAAATCATAATAATTGGGGCATAAAAGGCCCTTCAGAATCAGCTATTCTATTAGGAAAGAACATACTAATATTTTTAATAAGCTTTGGTGAAGCCCGATGTTAGCGAATTGCCCGGATCTTTTGTAGGGGCGGATAAGGAAACTCAACGCCTCTTTCAGTGACTATTACTCCGTCATGGACACAGATATACAAATGTTTCCCCTTGCCCCATTCAGGAACAGGCATATGGATCATGTATTCCAGAGTAAAGGTATGATAGAGTGGAATTTTAAAACTTCGACACCAATCCGGACCCAAAGGAGAAATCCTGGGAGCATCCTCCTGTGAAATTATTCTTCCCATAGCATGGAAGTCGATATGAACCTGGGTTTTCAAAGGATCTGCATTTCTGTCATAGATATCTTTGTCTATGTAAACATAGCCTGCCTCTTCTATTTTTTGAATGAGGGTTTTCAGAATTTCACCTCCGGTAAGTCCGGCCTTGATATTTTTGCGGAAAATATTCCGAAGAGTCAGGGCATGTTCCCAGATTTTTTGGACTTCCGGGGGCAGGTGGGTCTCTCCTTCCCGCAGCACATAGGCGATTCCACCATTGTGCTCACTAAAATCCAGCATATGGGCATCAAGAAGGAGCCCAATTAGGTCGCCTCTCTGGATTACATAATCGTCGTTGTTGTGTTCATTACCGTCGGGGTCCCGGACAAAAACATTACCCTTGAGATCGCTCAGTTTAGTAACACCAGGTACAATTTTATCAAACTCTTTCTCTATAGCCTTGGCGCTGATAATGCTCAGCTCACCAAAGAGTGCAATTTCACACATTGTCCTTCCCGCTAAGAAATCTACTATCAAACGATCTGCTGGCACCACTCGCTGGGCATACTTCTCACCTAAAGCATGGACTAGTTTATGGAAGTCTTCCTCTGAAATAATATTTAGTTTGGGACGTTCTTTTGAATAATTAACAGCTATCCGCTTAGGGTCCCGTTCAGCCACAAACTGTGGCAAATCATCCTCTGAAGCAAATAGATCGTAAAGGTCCCTATCACCCCGGCCGCCAAGGACGGCTCGTTCTATCCTCTTTCCGCCTCGGTCAGTAAAAATGAAAATACCAGAATCACTACCCAATTCAAAACTTAGGGGATCATCTCCCCTTTTCACATAAATCCACATATCGACCTTGTTTTCCCGCATCACTTGGGGAAGAATTACTCTAAATTTCTCTTGGCGGATCAGTTTCATTAAATAAGGATCAGCCTCTAGTTCTTGGCCGAGAACAAAAAATCCCTGGCCAAGGATGAGGACAGCCAAAGATATTAGAAAAATCTTTACTTTTATTTTACTCATGATTTCGCCTCCTTTATTCATTGATTTACAAAACTGGAAATTATTGAATTATCTGTATTTTCCGGTAGCGCTCGGGATAAGCAATCTCCATTCCCCGTCCTGTGACCACGGCTCCATCGTGAAACATTACTTGTAAATGTTGCCCAGTAAAATTGTTCGCCTTAGCCCATTCAGGCACAGCCATAAAAACAAAATATTCAATGGCAAAGGTATGGAAGAGACGCAGATTTATATTCGAGTGCCACTTCGGACCTAAGTGAGAAATCCTTGGCGCAAGCACTCCTTTTCCTTCTGCATGCATATCCAGAGCTACCTGGGTTTTTTGAGGATTATGACATCTGTCATAGAATTGTCGATCATGGTGCGAAAAGCCTGCCTCTTCTAACTTGCGGATGAGGAGATCAACTGTTTCTCTTCCGGTGGGCCCGACCTTGATATTTTCAAGGAGGATCCCCCGAATTCTCTCAATATCATCCCAGAACTTTTTTATATAAGGTGGTATGTCTTTTTCTCCTTGGCGAAGCACATAGGCCCATCCTCGCCAGCTAATAATAAGATCGCCTCGCTGGATTACGTAGTCTTGGCTGGTTATTCTCCTTCCATCTTTATTCAAAACATAAGCATCACCGATTTCACTCAAGGTAGTTACACCAGGCACTACTTTATCGAATTTTCTTGGCCTTTCCCGAAGATTGCCGGATATTCCGTAAAGCACTACTTCGCTAGCCACCCTTCTCGATAAATAATCCAGTATCAGATGTTCAGCCGAAACCATTCTCTTGGCATATTTTTCACCTAGGGCTTTTCTCAATTGGATGTAATCGGTGTAAGAAATCCCATCGGTAAGAGCCATGGTAAAAGTCTCTGAACCTTCAGGAAGGGATAAGCTTTCAACGTAATTGACGGCAATACGCTTAGGGTCCCGTTCAGCGACAAACTCTCTAAGGCCCATGAACCTGAAATCCAATTCTGATTCCAAGGTTCTCCCTGGATTTTCAGCCAGGTAATCCATGATTTCATAATTCTCTAGATTAATAAATTTTGATTCCCCCCGGACTATGTCATAGGCACCGGGATCTACAACTTGTCCCTCAAAAACAACGCGTTCGATCCTGTCACCACCGCGATCAGTAAAGATAAAAACACCCGACTTGCTGCCGAATTCATATCGGAGAGGATCAGTTCCTCCCCAAGACCAGGGTCGAATCACATGAATCCACATGTCAACTTGGTGCTCCCGCATTACCCGGGGTAGGATAAGATAAAACCTTTCCCGGCGAACATGATTGAGCATTTCGACCGTAGCGTAGGGATTATTTTCATCGAACATTCCATAATAGGCATCGCTAATTCCCCACATTAGATCTCTATATTGAGGCTGGGCGTTTAATGCTTGG
>DQWD01000335.1 GCA_011042725.1 Candidatus Aminicenantota bacterium
CCGATGAAAGGAGTTAGGGTAACTCCGAAGTCAGTTGAAAAGGCAAATTGAGCAGTTAATATTGAAGCTTTAAGAGGAGAAGTTTGCTCGGCGTCATCCCAAGTTAAGGTCCGCTGTAAATACCGGAATCCTAAGCCAGTAGCGTAATCAATTTGAACGATGTCTTGATTCAAAGCCGGGGTAGCTTTAACTTTTGGGGGAATTAAAAAAGTTAAACCTATAACCAGCAAAAAAAGAACGGGCAATTTTTTCATTAAAGCCTCCATCTGGACTAATCTAAGCAAAACTTTATTCCCACTATGGCTTATTAGCCTTGCAATTGTTTATCTTTAAGTAGCCTTGATCTTAGCCCTTGATTCCCCGAGCTGCAAAGAGTACCTGTCCCTTTTAGGAAGGAAAGAAGCGATGGTGGCATCTTCTTTTTTCTTGACCTTTTCAATTTGCTTAATTCTCTCCTGGGCTTTTTTGGCGAACTTACTCTTGGGATAATCAGTGATGAGCTTGGTCAAGTAGGGAATAGCTTGCTCGTAACGGCGGCTCTTGAAATAGGCATCTCCCAGGTAAAAGTAAACCTTGTCCATTTCCGAAAAGTTAGGGTAGGCAGTAACAATATCCAGGAGCCGACTTACGGCCGCCTTGTGTGAGCCCATTTTATAATATAGCTCTCCGATAGAAAGGACGTGCTTGGCTAATCTTTCCTCACAGTCTTTGATGTTCTCTTGGGCCATTTTTGCTTCTTCGCTGTTGGGGTAGTTGGTGATTACTTTTTTGAATTCTTCTAAAGCTTGTCGGGTTTTGGTCTGGTCTCGGCCTGGCTTTAAAGCTTTCTTATAGTAAGTCATCGCAATCTGGTATTGAGCATAAGCAGCCGAAGGACTGTAAGGATAGAGGGAAATGAATTCGCGGTATTCGGAAGCGGCAATAATCATACTCCCTTCATCGCCTTGCTTAAAGTAAGAGTCAGCGATAGCCAACTTTGCTCGCTGGGCATAAAAACTTTTCGGGAAGGAGTCGATAACTTGCCGGAAATAAAGACGGGCTTTTTCGGGGTCTTTATCCAGATATTGTGCACCCAGCTTGTAAAGACTTTCGTCAGAAGAAGCCACTTCCGGCGAGATTTCCACTTGTTTTTTTTGACAGCTTAAGGTGGTCAGAAGAAGAAAAACTCCCATGAAAATTAATAAGAAAAAGTAACTTTTCTTGCCCATGTTTATCTCCTGCTATGGTTAACTTCAACTTGGTCCATTTCGTTTCTCATTTTTTATTATACAGCATCTTAATCCATTCCCACTCTGCTTTTAAGCCTTCTTCTAGAGAGTGTTCAGGTTGGTAGTTTAGCTCCTGACGAGCCTTAGTAATGGAGGCTAAGGTGTGCGGAACATCTCCTTGTTGGACCTGAAGATAGTTGATATTCAATTTTAAGCCCGTTATTTTTTCCAGAAGAGGGAAAATTTTTTTAAGCTTAATTTGGTGACCGCCACCCAGGTTGTATACTTCACCCGCTTGGCCATGGACTAAAGAGGACATGAGACCATCAATTATATCACTTATGTAAGTAAAATCACGAGTTTGTTCTCCGGTGCCGTAGACAGTCAGCGGTTGATTATTGAGAAGAGAAGACAAAAATTTGTGGAAAGCCATATCCGGTCGTTGACGGGGGCCGTAGACAGTAAAAAACCTTAGAGAAACGCAGGGTAGGCCATAATTTTTATGATAAAGAAGACAAAGATGTTCCCCGGCTAATTTGGTTACTCCGTAGGGAGAATATGGCCAGCAGGGACTGGTTTCGCGCATGGGAAGCTCAGTTGTGGCTCCGTAGACCGAAGAGGAAGAGGCATAAATGATTTTTTTCAGAGAGATGTTTTTGGCGGTTTCCAGTAATTTTTGCGTAGCGGCGATATTGTGGTGGATGTATTCATCAAAACTTTCTCCCCAGCTGGCTCGAACACCAGCTTGAGCGGCCAAATGAAAGGCAATTTCAACTTTTTTTAAAAGAGATGGCAACTCGATTTCATTAAGGTCAGCTTCAATAAATTCGAAAGCCGGGTGGGCAAGCAAGGGGGAGAGGTTCTTTTCTTTTATCCAGCGGGCGTAATAATCAGTGAAACAATCGATCCCAATAACTTGATGACCCTCATCAAGAAGACGCTCGGCGAGGTGAGAACCAATAAATCCAGCTACTCCGGTTACCAAAATGGTCATTGTTTCTTTTCTCCTGGCAAAGCGAGCTCCTTAAAATGAAGCAGAGTTTGTCCGGGTTCGGGCGTGTTGAAAATACCTGAGCCAATAACAAAGATATCTACTCCATCTTCGATCAGCTCTTGGAAGTTCTCTGTCTTTACTCCGCCATCTATTTGGATCGGAATGGAGAGATTTTGCCCCTTAAGCCAGGTTTTAAGGCGTCTTATTTTTTGATGACAACTGGGGATGAACTCTTGGCCTCCCCAGCCCGGATTGACGGTCATTAAGAGAATGTAGTCAACCTCGGTAATTACTTCGGTAAGCAAGTGAATGGGCGTGGCCGGATTGAGAACTACCCCGGCTTTTTTCCCTCTTTTCTTAATGGCGTTTAGTTCATAATTTAAGTGGAAGGCTCTTTCCGCGTGGATAGAAATCCAGTCAGCCCCGGCTTCAGCAAAAAGCTCAATAAATAATTGAGCATTCTCAACCATTAAATGCACATCAAGGAGAAGGTTCGTTTTTTCTCTCAGCGAAGCCACCAGATCAGGGCCAAAAGTCAGGTTGGGGACAAAATGTCCGTCCATAATGTCCAGATGAAGACCATCAGCTCCCGCTTCTTCCACTTGTTTGACGGCATCAATTATTCGTGAAAAATCAGCCGAAAGAATGGAAGGAAATATTTTAATCATTACTTGCTTACCTCCAGAGTGATTAAATTCCTCTTTTGGATTTTATAACCCTGGGGAGGAAATTGTTTGATAATTATTCCTGATTCTAGGCCCTCGTAATAAACATAGCGGATATCACCAATTCGAAAATCATTGGCTTGCAGCCAAGTCACAACCCGGGAAGCTCGATGGCCGATGAGGTCAGGCATTAGATAAGCTTTTTCTCTTTCTCCTTGACTAACCAGGAAACTAATTTCAGAATTAACGGCAACTTCTTCTTCAGGAAGCGGCGATTGAGCGATAATCCGGCCGGCTGCATATTGTGGGGTGTGGACATAGGAGACGAGGCCTTTCCTTAGTTGGTTTTCTTGGAGCAAATCGCCAATATTTTGAACATTTTTTCCAATCAATCGGGGGACAAGTACTTTTTCTTGACCTGCACTTAAAATAACCTTTACTTCTGCATATAACTTAATCCGGGAGTCAGGAGCGGGATCTTGGGTAACAATTTTTCCCTTGTCCCAGGTATCATCAAGGCGAGAACCATTATTGATCAGAGTAAATTTCTTTTGTTTGGCTAATTTCTGAGCCTCCTCAAAGGTCAAACCTTCCAAATCTGGAATTTTTACCAGTTCTCCGCGGATAATTATTTTATAAGAAATAAAGGCCGTTAAGAAAAACAGATTAGCTAGAAGGAGAGCAAAAAATATAAAGTTCCATTTTTTATCACTGAGTGGCATGTAAATTCCAGTCTATCTTGGTTATAAATTAAATTAGAATTTATCTATACCATAGAATAGGAGGGAAGTAAACTTTGAAGGGCAACATTTAAATTGAATGTTCAGCGAAATTAATTTATATTAGTTTATTAATTCATCATCCTCATGGATATCTCATCAGCGAGTAAATGAAGGCCGGAAAATTTTTTGCCAGGTTTGAAAGTTTGAAATTGAGGTGGACAATGAGTTTCGGGTTCAGAGAAAAATTGATGGCTTTTTCCTTTTGTGACCCGGCTGAAGGTAGAAGTTCAATTCAGCGTTAAATATTCATGGGGATGATGAATCCAGGTTTCCTAATCTACTGAGGAGGATATCAATGAAACAATATTCTGATTTTAGGAGTGACACCGTTACCAGGCCAACACCAAAAATGAGGGAAGCAATGGCTCAGGCTGAAGTTGGTGATGATGTGCTTGGTGATGACCCTACTGTCCAGAAACTTGAATCTTTAGCTGCCTCGATTATGGGTAAAGAAGCGGGTTTATTTGTTCCTTCGGGAACAATGGGAAATTCGATCGCTATTAAAGTCTGGACCAAGGAATTGGAAGAAATCATTCTCGAGAGTCGTTCTCATATTTTTAACATGGAATCTACTCATCTAGCTTTTATCTCCCGGGTTTTACCCCGCTGTTTGCCTTCCCAGCGGGGGGCCATGGATCCTGAGGAAGTCAGCAGTAACGTTCGGCAAGCAAACGTTCATATTCCCCAGACATCGCTGATCTGTGTTGAAAACACCCATAATAATTGGAGTGGGGCAGTTGTTCCTCTTGATAATTTAAAAGAACTGAGAGCCGTTGCCGACGAATTTGGCTTGAAAATACATTTAGATGGAGCCCGAATTTTTAATGCCAGC
This sequence comes from Candidatus Aminicenantota bacterium, assembly GCA_011042725.1. Classification (GTDB taxonomy): domain Bacteria; phylum Acidobacteriota; class Aminicenantia; order Aminicenantales; family Aminicenantaceae; genus JdFR-80. The sequence continues at coordinate 4,482 of DQWD01000335.1, forward strand.
TTAGCTTCAGGTATTTCGGTTAAAGATTACGCAGCGCAAGCAGACTCGGTTATGTTTTGTTTATCCAAAGGGCTGTCAGCTCCCGTGGGCTCAATGCTGGTTGGGCCAAGCTCATTTATTGAGATGGCGAGAAGGGTGCGCAAAGCTTTGGGAGGCGGAATGAGACAGGTTGGGGTATTGGCGGCCGCGGGTATCATATCCTTAACTGAGATGGTTGATCGGCTCCAGGAAGATCACCGGCGGGCCCGAAAATTTGCCGAAGCCATTGCTCCTCTTCCAGGCATTGAACTTGACCCGTCCTTGATTGAGACCAATATTGTTATTTTCGGTTTTAATCATCCCCGGCTGTCTAATATTGAGTTTCTTGCCCAGTTGCAAGAAGAGGGAGTCCTGGCTTTACCGGTCGGGAATGGAATTCGTTTTGTCACCCACAAAGATATTGATGACAACGATGTTGACCGGGCTAATGAGGCTTTTAAAACCCTGTTGGTTTAAGTTGTTAGTTTAAGTGAAAACTTCGTAGTTTAATTAAACTTATTAATTCATAAAAAAAAGCAGTTTCTCCTCATAAGCTACAGATATGTATCATGCTAGGATCAAAAAGAAGAAGAAATAGCTATGAAAGGCGGCCCGCCCCCTCAATTAAACTATAGCTTAGAGGCCTTTTTTGGGCCCAAAAATCGCGTTATAGCTGATATATTGAGGTGTAATAAGTATTTATTTTCTTTATTATCAATAAGATGGTGGGGCCCGACCCCTCAATTGCCATCAATTAACAATTAAACTAGTTTCTCTAGAAGTTGGGCGATGTCCAGCACCGGTATGCTCTCTTTCCCTTCATCTTTGAGGCCATCGGTAAGCATAGTTTGGCAGAATGGACAGAAGGAGACAATAAGGTCAGGTTGAGATTGCAAGAGCTCTAAAGTTCGGTGGCGATTTATTCTCGTTCCTTGCGTTTCTTCTGTCCACATTAATCCTCCCCCAGCTCCACAGCAGAAAGTATGTTCACCGGAATTTTCAGGTTCAAACAAAGTGGCCTCTCCCTTGCTGGCCAATTGAAGGAGTGTCCTTGGTTCTTTCCTGATTTGGTTGTGGCGACTGAGATAGCAAGAATCATGGCTGATAATATTTCCGGATATAGATTGTTGGAGCTTGAGTTTTCCTGAAGTAAGCAAATCAGCCAATAATTGGGTGTGGTGGATTATTTCGATTGATTGGAGAAATTCACGATCTTCGGGGCTTAAATCAGGGAGGAAGGGCAAGAGCCGGGGATATTCATTTTTCAGGGTGTTATACCCGTGTGGACAAGCAACGATTATTTTTTTGACTTTGTAATTCAGGAAATTCATCAAGTTTTCTTGGGCCAGCATTTGGTATAAGTATTCATTCCCCAATCTCTTGGCTGAATCACCACAGCATTTTTCCTCTTGACCCAGGATGGCAAAGTCAACACCTGCCTGCTGGAGAAGCTTAACTAGAGAGCGAGCAATCTTTTTCCCCGCATCATCAAAAGAGAGGGCGCATCCCACCCAGAGTAAGTATTCTGCTTCTGGGTGTTCAGCTAAAGTTTTAACTTCCAAGGATTCGGCCCACTCGGCTCGCGAGGCAAAGCCAATTCCCCAAGGATTGCTGTTGGTTTCCAGGTTCCGGAAAAAAGAATTTAACTCGGGAGGAAATTTGCCTTCCATTAGAACTTCACTTTGCCGCAAGCCTAGCAATTTAGGAATATGTTCGATTTCCACCGGGCAAACGTGCATACAGGCTCCGCAAGTGGTGCAGGCCCAGATCTCGTCAGGAGTAAAAGTGTTGCTCAGGAGGGAAGGAAGTTCATCGCGCTTTTGATGGATGATAAAATTTTTGTTTTCTTCAAGATGATGGCGGAGGTTGAAGATAATCATTTTCGGTGACAAGGCTTTCTCGGTAGTAAAGGCCGGGCAAGCATCCTGGCATCGTCCACATTCAACACAGGCAAAAGCATCCAGTAAATCTTTCCAAGTGAAATCGAGTGCCTTTTCGAGGCCGAATGTCTCTTGGTGTTCTATATCCAGGTGGGGAAGGGAGGACATAGCCTGTTTTTTGTTGAAGAAAACATTTACCGGGCCGGCAAACATGTGGAAATATTTCGAGTGAGGAACATAAGCAATGAATCCATAAACTACCAACAAGTGGACCCACCAGGAAATCTTGAAATGCTGGTAGATTAGGGCTGGCGACAAATTAGCCTTTTGAACTAGTGAACTAAGTATACCTCCAAGAAAGGCCCAGCGCTGAGTTTCCGGATGGTGAGCAATGGCAAAGCACTCGAAGTATAAAAAACTCAAAGTTGCCGAAGTAATCAACAGATAAATCACCGCAGAGTCCAGAGGAGTGGTGTTATAGGCGGGAAGACGAAGGACAAAACGTCTACAGGCCAGAAATACAACCCCAACTAAAATCAAAACGGAAAAGAGGTCCACTGAAAAGGAGAAAAATTTACCAAAAAGAGACGAGCCAAAGAGATAAAAATCAGAAATGAATCCTTCCAGGGTGTGATTGACGGTAAACGTGTCAAAGGTTAAGGCCCCGTAGAAAATTAAAACATGCATCAGGCCTGTCCAGACTCTTTCGTTTTTTAAAGTACAGCGCTGCAGAAAAACTTTGGTCAGCGTGGAGAAGAAACGACGACCAAGAGCTGAAAATCGAGGCTCCGGTTGCCCCGCCATGATTATTCTTATTTTCGTTATCACCGGAATGAAAAAAGCACACCCGGTGATTAAAATAGCGATTATTAGTCCGATTTTTTCCGCCGGAGTAAGCATTGGGCCTCCTTTAATAAATTTGAAACTTTAATAAATTTAAAAAGGGATGGCTAGTCCCCACATCACTTTATAGAAATGCTGTTTGTTTCCCCAGCGGGTGACTTGGATATCTTGCCAGAAGCTAAATCCCAGGCTGAGGTGAATTAAATCATCGAGATAATAGCGGAGAATAATATCTCCGAGAAAAGCTTGACCTATGGAGAAGTAGGCCTCGCTTTGAGCAATAAATTGGACATTCAAAGTGATATTCGACCTCAAGAGGGCTCCGAAACGTAATCCGTACTCTTGTTTTAATTTTTCTCCAGAAAAGTCAAGATGGCCTCTATGGTTAGTATGATGGAGAAACCAGGTGAAAGGTTCGACATGAAGGCTTTGGGTTTTGACCACAAGGCCAAAGCCAAGGTAATTGCGATTTAGGTAAAAAGGCCGGCCGTTGAGAAAGCTTTGATTGTCTGAGTCGTGGTTGCTGTCGTGACCAATGATAATCACCAAGTGATCAAGTAGCTCCTGGCGAAGGGAAAAATGCCAGTCAAATTTAGTTCGACGACCGCCATCATCGTGGGTAATAAGTTGCGCCAGAAAAGTAGTCGAAGGGGTAAAAAAAATGAAATTTTGAAAACCATAAGTCCATCTATCCTCAGGGCCGGATAGATCATTGTAACTGGGGAAGGTAGATGGTAAATGAAGATTTCCAAAAATTTCCCCATGAATGCTGAGTTTTTTTTCGGTCTTGACCAGTTCTTTTTCTAGAAAGGGACGATAGATGAAGATTTCCTGAGCTCTAATTGGAAGAGGATAAGTAATCAATATAATGGCAACGAGAAAAAAGCC
>DQWD01000054.1 GCA_011042725.1 Candidatus Aminicenantota bacterium
ACTCGGGCCACTTCTTTCAATCCCTCAGCTCCCATGCTCATAATCCAGGCATAAGCTTTCAGAATAACCGAAAACGGGCCATGAAAAGAGCGAACCTTGCCAATAGTTTGCGGCAAGTCATAATTAAAATAGTATTTCTCTCCGTCATAATCAACTAGAGGCACTGGAAGATAGGGCTCCAGCTTTTTCACCACCCCTAAGGCTGCTCCAGCCGGGCCTCCACAGCCATGAGGGGTCCCAAATGTTTTGTGTAGATTGAAAAAGCAAAGGTCAAAACCCGCTTCTCTCGCTCTAGTAATTCCCAAAATTCCATTGGCATTAGCTTGGTCATAACCACACAAACCACCAACTTCATGGACAGCTTGCGTAAATTTAGCTATCTGGGGATTAAAGATACCCGTATCCTCGGGATTGGTAATGATTAACCCTGCCGTTCGGGGAGAAAGGGCTTGGAATAAAGATTCCAGATCCGGGAGCCCTGTTTCATCGTGATAAATCGTCTTGATCTTAAACCCTTTCACTGCGGCGGCTGCCGCATCGGAGGGATGAGAGAAAATCGTAGTAATAATTTCATCGCGCTGATCGCCTTCGCCCCGCTCTTGATGATATTTCCTGATTATTGAAGCCATCGTCATAATCGCGTGCGATCCGGCACTGCACTGGAAAGTAAATCGATCCAACCCGGATATCTCTCGAAAAAATAAGTCCATTTTGTAGAAAATCTCCAAGGCTCCCTGCACCGTACTTTCATCTTGATGGGGGTGTAAAGCCAAAGCCTTTGGAGAACTAACCAAAACTTCGTTTATCTTGGGATTGTACTTCATCGTGCAGGTGCCTTGGCCGATATCAATATTTAAATCGGCCCCTAAGTTTTCTTGCGAAAGGCGGAGAAAATGCTTCAATACTCTCATTTGGGCCACTTCGGGTAAATTTGGTTTTTCCTCACGGATCATTTGCGGAGGAATAACCGCTAGGCCATCCCCAACCGTTTCCTTGATCTCGGGTTCAACTTCGGGGATTAAAATCCCTCTTTCTCCTTCTTGAGAAAGTTCAAAAATTATTTCTTCATCCCATTTAGCCTGATGAAAATTTCTTAATCGAGAAAACTTTTTTTGGTCAGCCATTTTTTCCTCCTCTAACCCACTATTTCCGAGAGGGCCTGCCGTAACTTCTTTATCTGCTCCAAAGTTATCATCTCGGTCACGCAAAAGAGAGCGCATCCGCTAAGCTCAGGAAATTCCCCGGATAGATCTTTGCCCCCAAAAATCTTTTGTCGAAGTAAAGCCTGGTTGATTTCGGCTACAGTTTTTCCAGTTTCCTTGAAATCGACAACAAATTCTTTGAAATTGGGGGCTGAGAAGCAAATTTTTACTCCCGGGATCCCGGCTAATATTTGAGCAGTAAACTGCGCTTTTTGAAGAATATGTTGACTCAATTCTTTCAATCCTTGCGGTCCGAGCAAGGAGAGAAATACCGCAGCCGCAATCCCGTAGAGGGCCGCTGCTGTACCCACAAATTCTTTGCCTTTCTCTCGCTTGTCAAATGATGTCCGACTATAGGCAACATCACCAAATCCCCACTCACCTTCAACTGCCGTCCGGGAAATCCCAAAAAGACGGGAAGGATATTCCATCACAAACTTTTCTTCATCGCGGGTAGCAATAAAGCCCCCTAAGGCTCCCCCAAAATACATATGATTGCCAAGGGGTTGAATATCGCCGCAGGCAATATCAGCTCCATATTGAGAAGGTGGTTTAAGGAGGCCTAAAGACAGGGGATCAACTCCGACCACACAAAGGGCTCCCTGGGCATGAGCCAAATCAGCTATTTCTTGGCCCCGATGGTCAATAGTGCCGAAATAGCTTGGATTCTCAAAATAAACAGCAGCAACATCGCTGGACAATTGGCTTTGAAGCTCTTCCAGAGCCAAAAGGCCTGTAGTCGGGTCATACCCACTCAGCGCTACTTCCATCACTGGTTGACAATAATTGCGGATCACGGCCAGACGATCAGGAGCGATCGGACCAGCCAGCACAACTTTGGGGCGCTTGGTAATTCGGCCAGCCATGCGAATCGCCGTACTGGCTGCCTGACTCCAGTCATAAGTAGGCACGTTGACAACGTCAAAATCAAGCAGTTCTCCCATTAAACTCTGGTACTCAAAAAGAGCTTGAAACCGGCCTTTATCTTCGTAAGGCTCTCCCGCATAAGCCGTTAAAAATTCTGAGCGGTGAACAATTTCATCGACAATAGCCGGTACATAATGATAAGCACTTCCTCCACCCAGAAAACAAGCATATTCTTCACAAGAAATATTCTTTTGGAGAAGACTCATTACATGGCGCTTTAAGTCCTGCTCAGAAAGAAAGGGTGGCGGAAGCTTCATCTCTCCTTGAAAACGAAGCTCCGGTGGGATATCCTCGTAAAGGTCATCAATGCTTTCAACCCCGATAGCGGTCAGCATTTCCCTTTGCACATGAGGAACAGAATTAGGGATATAAGGGTGGATAAAAGGTTTCTTTTTGGGCATTCTTCCCTCCTAAAAATAGCTAAAAATCACTTCGACCTTAGTTTAAAATATTTTCGAAAAGAAAAAAAATAAAAATAGGGTATAAAATAAAAAATAGGTGACAGTTTACCCATTTACCTAATTTTCCAGATTTCCAGAGACACGCTTTGACTGCCTTGAAAAGGGCAGCCCGGGGAAAAAAGCTCTCTCTAAGCCTGTTGCTAAACCTTTAGGATTGTTTGAAGTTGGGAACACCCTGCTTAAGCAAATTCTTTCTGAGTTTGCTGCAAAACCCCGGCGAACCTGCGATTTCTTTTATCATCCTATAGTGCCCCTTTTGTCCATTCGATGCCCCATTAAGTTATAATAAGTACTTTCACCTGCTATCCTTCCCCTTTCAAAAATAGGTAAAAATTCACCCTCTGCTAGTTTACAATTTAGTTCGCAATTTTATTTTGATGAAAGAGGGGATCATCGCCAACTTTTTTCAATGCAACAAAAAGAAATTGCGAGGAATATTTATTGCAATTGCCCCAAAAATTATGAAGCCTTACCTAATCACTTATTCTAATCAAAAGTAAGACCTCGGAGAATCGACCGCTACTTAAGTGAAGAATGATTTAGAATGATTCAGCCTATCATTTTCAATCGAAGTAGCGAGTGACACTAATTATTCTATTTGCCTAGAGCGCATTGCATCCGGCAGGTGATGGAAAAAAAGCTGGCAAGGATGAGAACCAAAACGACTATTTGAAAAATCCTCAATTCGGCTTAAACTTCTTCAACATGTTCTCGAACCAAAATATTTCTTTCTTCTAGATACTTAATAATCGACGAATAACAATCATCCATTTGACCGACTATTTCTAAAGGAATAACGCCAGTAGAAGGCAAAATCCCCTCTTTTAGTAAGTTCACACAGGCTGCTGTCGTATATCCTGTGGTCCGCGACATTGAAGAAAGCTTAAGAACAGGATCATATTCATCAACTAAATCATAGGTCATCTTCAACTTCTGGCCATCTCGATTCCCCACCACCTCAATTTTCATCACAGTATAATCAACGGGGCATGCCTCAGCTGACCAAACTTTGATCAGTAATTGAGTTGTTAAAGAAATAGGAATTATCTTTTCTGCTCCACACTCAACTTCGGTCTGCTCGAAAAAGCCAATATCCTGGAGAAATTTTATCTTTTTTTGGTGTCCTGGATAGCGGAGGGTCTTCTCCTCCAAATTGGGAATGTCCAGCGTGTAAAGAAGCGTTCGCAAACCATCAGTCAGAAAAGCTTCTAAAGTTCCAATCTGGGGAAAATCCAGATATTCAAGCTCAGACAAGGCTGGTTTGACTATTATTTTCTGATCCTGTTTTATCCGGGCTGGGCGAATATACTCTTCAACAATATCTTCCGGTGAAAAGAAAGAAGCAAATTCCCATGGTAATCGCCTCTCTTTTGGCAGGCCTCCCACATAAATTTTAACTTTTTCCACTGCAGTTAAAGTGTGATAAGCATGGCCCACCAGTAAATTGCTTAGCCCCGGCGCAACTCCACAATCAACCATTACTTGAAGAGATTTGTCTTTTGCTAAGTCATCTAATTGGAGAGGATCTTCGGGAAAAAAAGATACATCAACTAGATTTAAACCCGCCTCGATAGCGCAGGACATTAATCTAAAGCCCAGCCTGCCCGGCAAAGCGTTAACAACTAAATCTTGCCCTTGAAGCAACTCAAATATGGATTCTTTTTCGGAAACATCAGCCACCATCGAGTTGACATTAAGGTTCCCCGGAAGGCTAGCCACAGCCTTCTCGCTTTTATCAACAATTGTTAAGTCAAGCCCTGATTGAGCAGAAAGATCTATACAAACTGTCTGGCCTATCCGACCAGCCCCAAAGATAATAATATTCATAGTTAAACTCCTTTAAAATTCTTTTTTTGATTAAGAGAATTTGGGTAGGATGTTAAATAATAAAAAGATTAAAATTACAAACCACTAAATCGAGCGATGAATAAAACTAATTGAAGCCAAAGCAACCTGTAATTTTTAATCATTAATCTTGAATTTTAATTTTCTTCTTAATGTCCATTTATTTCTTTTACCTTAATCAGGAAGACTCATCAGGATAAGTTTTCTAATAATTACCAAAGTTAGCCTCTATATCTAATATTCACTGGCCACCTGTAATTTATTAAATAAATTAATTACTAGCCCACACTTTTAATAATACTTAACCGGGGACATTTTTGCAAACCTGGGAGGAGTTGAATAGACAATTGACGAATGAAAGCAATAACCACCTAGGAGAAGTGGCCAAAAATTTAGAAAGCTGAATAAACTAAAAAAACTGGATAAAATCCTGGAAACTAAGAATTGGATTTTTAATTTTTCCAGTAAAAACTTGTGGAGCTGATTAAAAACACCCTTTCCCCACTTAATTTTGTCTTTTAGCCTTCCAATCTTTCAAAAAATATAAAAATGGGATCCTTAAAGTCGAGCAAAAAATCCAAGAAAACAACCAAAAAATTCCCAGTAATTTTTTTTCAATTAATCTGACTAAAATTTACTAACTAATTCTAATAAATCCCGAAGAAGAAAGCTCAAAATGAACCATTTAGAGGTAATATGCGTTTTAATAATAAAAAGATAAGGAGGCCCAGATGAAAAGTAGAATTATGCTCGCCGTGATGCTCTTACTGGCCGCACCGTTTCTTTTTGGCCTGGAGAAAAAAGAGCATCTATCTTTGGATGCTCAAGGAATTAAACACCTGGAAATCGACGCGGGGGCTGGCTTCCTCAAGGTTGTAGGAATTAATGACCTAACCAACATTGAAGTTGAAGCAGAAATTATCGTCCGCGGAATGAGAGAGGCCAAAGCGGAGAAATTTATTAAGGACAAACTCGAATTACGTTTGGAAAGATTTGACCACCGAGCCCGTCTAGTAGGAAAATTCAAGTCTTACTTTTCCCTTTTTAGCTGGGGAGAACGTCTCTGTAATCTTACTGTTCGTGTCCCCAAAACAATAGATCTCTCAATTGATGATGGATCAGGTTCAATTAGCCTCAACCAAATCGAGGGAAAGTTAAAAATAGATGACGGGTCTGGTTCGATAAAAATAGAAGACATAAATGGCGATCTCGAAATAGACGATGGATCGGGGGGCATTGAAGCAGCCGCCATAAAAGGTTCAGTCTTTATCGACGATGGTTCAGGTGAAATTCGCCTTCAAAACATTGAGGGAGATGTCCGTATTGACGATGGCTCAGGCGACATTAATGTGGACAACATCAATGGGAATGTGACTCTGAGCGATAATTCGGGCTCCATCTGGGTGGATACTGTCTCAAAAGATGTCATTATCCAAGATGATGGTTCAGGCGACGTTAAAATTTCCAATGTAAAAGGGCGAGTGATTAAGTAACTCAGCTCCGCACGGCAAAGTTGAAAGGGAAAAAACTGGGAAAAAACTGGGATAAAAAAAACTGAAAAACTGGGGAAAAAACTGGGGACGCAATACATATTTACCTGTTTTTTTTAGCTTTACGGAAAAACTGGGGACATCTCATCTATTTATATTACTTATTATCTATTTAATTACTTGGCGTTGTTCCCAAGTGACGGGAAACAAAATCGAAATAAAGGATTTTAATTTTCTTGATTAGGGATAAAATAGAAGCCCAAAAAGAAAATCTGGCAACTCAAGATTTATTACCAAATTTTTATAAACTCTTGCCCGTTCTAATTTGCTTAACTTAGTCAGAAACTTGAGGAAAGCAAAAATACATAATATTCAGTTCAACTCACTTTATTCAACGCAACTCACTTTACTTAAAAATTAGTCAGAAACTCCGTTTGAAGTAAGCCAACAAAGCTTCTGAAACAGCGGTTTACCTATCTTAAATTAGTCAGAACAAGCATTTCCAAAACCTTGATGGCCCTGACTGGGATAAAGAGTTTAAAATAAATAAAAGGATGCCTGGCAGCGTAAGGATAATTTTGTGAGTTTCTCCTCTTCTCCAAGGCTCATCTCTTATATTATTTAATTATTTATGTTATCTCTTATATAATTTATATTATTAGTTCTAACTCTACTCTCAGGTAATTCCCTCTTTTTTTTCATCACGGTTTTGGAAATGCATGCATTGCCAGAAATATCTTGCTTAGTCAGAAATATATTAGATTAAACGCCCGGTAAATGATATTCTTAAGATTAAACTCAAAGTAAATAAATTAAATGATATTCTTAGACAAGGTCATAATCCTTTTGAGGAGACAGCTATGGATTTAGCAATCAAAGAAAAATTCATGAAACTCTGGAAAAAGTATTTTAATAATGCCGAGCTTCCTCTTATCTTTTACTACAGTGACACCGGAGAAGAAGCGAAAATAGTTAAACCTGGCTCGCTATCAAGGTGTTTGGTTGGTACCCTGGAAGAAGTCAGAGACGGGCGCTCACTAAGCTTTAACTCTGACTCAATAGGATGCCCAGGTGGCAAAAGGTATGCCGGCTTTGCTGAAAAAATAAGGCCTGACTTTGAGTACTTTCTCTCTTGCGGAATCCCCAACAAGGTAGAAGGGGAACGCTACAAAAAATCTCCGGAGTTAGTCAGAGAAATCGTCAAAAATTGGCCTGCTTTTAAAGCTCCTAAAGCATTCATAGTATTTAAAAGATGGGACAAGCTGACAGGAGAAGATAATCCAGAAGTAGTCATTTTTTTCGCCAAGCCTGACGTGTTAGCTGGCCTTTTCACTCTGGCCAATTTTGATGAATCCCATCCAGAGGGAGTATTCACTCCAATGGGCTCAGGTTGTTCTTCCATCATAACTTACCCTTACCTTGAGAAAGATTTGCCGCATCCCCGAGGTGTTATCGGGATGTTCGACCCTTCAGCCCGCCCATATGTGCCTATGAATATGCTTACTTTCTCTGTTCCCATGAAAAAATTGGTAACAATGATGGATAACATGGAAGAAAGCTTCCTCATTACCAACACCTGGAAGGTACTTCAGAGAAGAATAGATTAAGAAGCAAAATAATCTAAATAATTAACTACCCTGAACTACTCATAAATTGAAAAAGGCCGGAAAAATTGATTTAAGAACAGCCAAAAACCTTAGTCTATCACTTAGGCCCATCTTCTGTGGTTGTTCCTCTTTTCCTTTCTTTTTATTTTAACGTATTTTATATCAATAAATTATTAAGTGAAGCAGCTTTTTTTTTGGATTATTCAGGTTATTAATTATTCAGGTTAAATCACTCGTGTCCCAAAGATATTTCTGCATTTTGGGTAATTTATTGAATTCAATTAAATCACAATGAAATATATCATAATCGATTTGAAACAAAATTCCATTTTTTTATCGTGTAACTTCAACAATATCAACACAAATTTTTCCGTTTAATAAACGTTGGGACAGTAATGAGGTTAAATAATTAAATTGGGTGAGCAATCCTCAATTTTTCCCCAATTTTTTAATTGGTTATTTCCTTAAGATCCCATCATGCCCCTTATGCCTAAATTTCTTCTGAAGTCCCATAGCTTAGTTTGCCTGGAGCTTAATCCAAGTAATCGAGATGCCTCCTTCACTGTTATGATGCC
>DQWD01000159.1 GCA_011042725.1 Candidatus Aminicenantota bacterium
ACGGCCATTGTGGCCCAAGCTTGATGTTCAGGAAGTTTCTGAAAAACTTCCTGAGCTTGCAGAGAAACCTTACCCCGGCAGGTGAAAGTTCCTAGCAGATTTACTTGAGGAAGAAGAGTGAGGACATGTTCTAGTGCTTCGCGAGAAAGATGGCTGCCGGTATGAGATCCATGGGTGGAGAAAAGGGCTATTTTTTTTGCTGGCGGCAGCGAACGTAAGAATAGTTCGACAGCGTAAGGAACGCTATGAGTGTGAACGGGAAAACCAATGAAGAGAAGATCGTAAGGGTTAATGTCTTTTACTTCTTGAAGAGGTAAAATTTCTTTCTGGGGAGGGAGTGTCTCATAAATTGCCTCGGCAATTATTTTTGTATTACCAGTAAGTGAATAATAAGTAACGAGGATATTGGCCATTTTATTTCCCTTGTGCCTTTAAAAATTGAATCTAACTCCTAGTTTAAAACTGAAACCCCCGTAGTTAAAAGTAGCCTGGCGGACATTGCGAACTGAATCTCCGGCGGGTCTTTTCTTGTCCCCGTTGAGGAGATGATAGTATTGTCCTAAATTCCACTGGTTGCTTTCGTAAAAGTAAAGACTGGCCTTGACCCTTTTTTCTTCACCGGTGTAGTCAGCATAAGTATAAGAACCTTTAAAACCATCGGTAGTATTCCAAATTTGTTCAACCCCGGCGAAAATACTTATATAGCGAAGAGGTGAATATTCTATTCCCAATTCGGCAAAATAGCCCAGAGATTCAGAACGATAAGACCCATCTTTGTTGAACCAATAGATAAACTCTTGGCCGAGGACATCAAATTTAGCTTCATATTCTTCAACTTTCTTGTAAGAAATAAAAACGAGGTGCCGACCAAAAGTGATATACCCGGCTAAAGGCTGATAAAAAGGAAGAGGATGCCGGTAATTGAAACCAATTTTCAGAGGTAAGAAGGAGACTCTGTTTCTCAATAGATAAGTTTCCATTTGGGCCGCCTCGGAGCGAAGAAACTCGACTTGCCCCTCACTTTGAGAGGAGAAGTGACTGCCCGAAATTACCAAAGAAAGGCCTTCAACAATTGACACTCGGAGACCCAATTCTAAGGAGGGAGAATATTGGAGCGGGGGAAACTCGCCGCTTGTCTGGCCGTTTTTAGCTGTTGCCCAGTCTTGCCATAGTTGGTTGGTAGAAGTTAACCATAAGTCTAAGTCATTGCTAGGAAAAGATGGCACCCAGTAATTAAGCTGAAAGCTTATTTTTTCTGCCTGGAGCAGGTGGGGATTAATTCCTAAAATTAAGCAAAAAACTATTATTAATGCCCCGGAAACATTTCTCTTTTTGCTCGTCATTGGTCTCTAATTCTCCCATAAAATCGATTAAATTACCACCTCTTTTTTAGTCGTTAAAAGTTACAAACGAGGTAAAATTATTTTTACTTCTGTTCCTATTGATTCTTGGCTCGTGATTTCCATTTTTCCGCCATGTTCTTCAATTATTTTGCGAGCGATGGGAAGGCCTAATCCGGTTCCACTCGTTTTGGTGGAAAAATAAAGGTTGAAAGCTTGGTGAAGAGTTTCCGGGCTCATTCCTCGCCCCGTATCTTTAACTTTGATCTCCAATGATTGAGGCTGAGAAACAACTTCAATCTGGATTATTCCTTGTTGAGGAATGGCTTCAATGGCGTTGGTAATTAGATTACGAAAGGCCGTTTTTAAGCGGGCGGGGTCGGCTGAGCATTGGAAGTCTTGTCCTTGAAATTTGGTGATGAAAGTTATTCTTCCTTCTAAGATGGCTTGGTAGGGTTGTAAAAGACGGCTGATGAATTCTTTTAAGTCTAGAGCCACTCTTTGCCCGACAGACTCCCGAGATAATTCGAGAAACTCTTGAGCTGTTCGCCGCAGGTTTTCAACCTCCGAGGCGATATAATTTATTGATTGTTGGAGGACTTGATCAAAATCTTCTCTTTTATCCTGGTATACTCGCCAAAGATGCTCCACCGAAAGTTGAATAGGAGTTAAGGGATTTTTGATTTCATGAGCTACTTTTCTGGCCAGTTCTGCTAAGGCTGCTTTTCGACTCATCTCGGCCAGCTCTTGCTGATGTTGTTTGAGACTTTTAACCATGAAATTGAAGCGGTCAATGAGAGTTCCCATTTCGTCTTTCTTCGAGTAAGTCAACGATATCTCCAGATTACCCATACTAACTTCTTCAGTGGCCTGGAGGAGAAGTTGAATAGGGAAGATAATGCTTTGCCCTAACGCCCGGGCTAGAAGAGCCACGATGATGATGAAAAAGAAGGAAATGAGAAGAAAAAACTCAAAAAGGAGTAAAGAAGTTTGATTGATTTCTTCGGTCTCGAGGGGAAAGGGGAGAGAAATCAAGTAAAGCTTATGGTCAAAGGTATAACCTGTGGTTAAAGAGTAAAAGGAATAGTGGCCGATTTTTTGCTTTTGAGTTACTAAAGGAGAATTTAGATGGCGAATTTTGTAATAAACTTCTCCATCGATTAACTCAGGAAGAAGGCCGTACTCAAAGAAATCACGCCGACTGGAGGCAATTAAACGACCCTCACGATAAAGATTAACGTCAGAGGAAATAGCTGAGCTTATCCAGGCAACGAGGGTGTCAGGGAGAAAAGATGAAGAGTTTTTTTCTCCTTCAGTCTGGATTAAGAAGTAGTCTTGCATTATTTGCTGGGCAAACCGGGCTTGGATTTCCGTTCTTTCGGTTACTTGTTGCGAGATTAAGCGGTGAAAAAAGTTGCGAGTAGTAAAAGTGAAAAGGACCATGGGAACAAGAGCAATAACCAGGAAAGACAAATAAACGCGAGTGGAAAAAGAAGGGAAAAAACTCAAAGCAGAGGAGTTGGTGGCCAAAAGAAAAATCCCCAGCAGTAGAAAGGCGAAAAAAGTATATAAAATGTAGATTTTGAAAAAGGATATCCCTAAGGCCAGAAAGTTTTTTTGGGGAAGAAGGAAACCGAATATTTTTTCCTCTTGGGTCCAGAAGTAACCATGATACTTGTTTTGGTTAACCGCGAAAGATATCCATTGTGGTGAAGAAAAAGATTGTTTCTTTACCACAGATAATGGTGGAATAAAATTTAACCGGTGAGGATTAAAAATAAGTTGTCCCTCTTTAGTGAGGATAACGAATTGACAGTTAACTTCAATAAGGGAGGGTAAAGGGTTCCTTTGGAGAAGATCAAAATAAGGGTTGGCCGAATAAAGGAAGGGTAAGTTTCGAGGATCAAGAGAGAGAAGGAATTGGATCCTTCCCCAATGTTCTTCCTGGTTAAAATAGTCACGGTAAGCCAGGAGATAGGGATATTTTTTATTAAACGAGATCAAATTTATTTTTAATATTTGCCAGTCTTGATTAAGGGGTAATGAGTCTTCAAAAGACAGCGAATCAGGCACATTCAAATTAAAGCAAGAGAGAGATACTCCTTGGGGGTCGAGTATTTCCAATCGTGAATACCAATTCAAGCGGGAAATAGGTGTTTTTTTCCATATTTTCTGGGCGAGATGAGGGTCAGATGGAGGCTGGAAAAGATTTATTATCTTATCTGTTTCGGCCTCAATAATGGCAATTGATTCTTGGAGGAGTACATTTCCCCAAGCAGACTGGTTGAGCACCAGGGGAGCCAAAGATGACTCGACTATTTTTCTATTTCGGAAGGAAGTCAGAGACTGGAGGACTACGAAATTAACCAAAAGGAGAAGGGAAAAAGAGATGACTCCCCCTGTTTTTAGTTTAAACTTGCTCGCTGGGCCGAAGGCTAGATACCCAAGAAAAGCAAGTAGAAGAAACTGGCTAATTCCCCATCCAAAACCTTCTTGGCGGAGAAGAACATATCCATAGCTGCTTATAAGAAGAAAGTAATAGATGATTTTCAGGAGGCGAGCTTTGTTGGCCAGCACTCCGCTGTAATGAAGGATAATTGTCGCCAGGAGAAGAAAGCTTCCACTGGCCAAGAGGATACCAAGATGGAGAAGAAAAAAACTGGGGTCGAAACGAAAGGAAAGAAGATTGAGGTTGGTGTTGAGGACTAATTTTTTAAGGAAAATGACCAAACAAAATAGTAATCCCGGGATTAAAGTCAGTAAAAACAATTGACCCAGGAGGGATGGCCATGAAGAAGAAAGGGGTTTTTGGATTTTAGCCATATTTTGCCAGTAATAATAGAAAAAGACGGCGATGATAGATATTCCGGCTAAAGTGGTCAAGAAGATATCCAGGGGAGATTGAGTTAACCCGGCGAAAGAGTCAAAACCCCCTTGTTGAGGCGAAAAAAGAGAAAACTGCTGAAAAAGAAAAGTTCGACTCAACAACTCTAAGGAAACTCGCAAAATGATGATTAAGCCTCCGATAGCGGCCAGGGACAACAATTTTTCTTTGGAGGAAGAGGCGGAGGTCAATAATCGTCGAGGACGAGAAGAAAGGAAGAACAATGAAATGATCAAAAAAAGTAAACCCACCGAAAAGAGGGGGCTTTTACTTTTTGCTTTTTTGGCGGTCAGAAGTGGCGTATTAAGAGTCACCGTGGCCAGAATTTTATGACCTTCATTGCGAATGGGAAAGAATAAAGATTGAATATTTCCTTGAAGAAGAGGTTGCCCGACATATTCATCATTGTAGCGGTGAAAAAATTTTTCAAAGCCGCTGATATTGTCTCGGAAGTCCCAGTAATCAATTTTTACTTCCGTATTGGCCGGGGGTGAGAAAATTTGATAATCGTCTAAATAAGCAGACTTGAACTGGGGATGAAAAGCCACTAAACGGTAGAAAACAATAATTTTTTGCTCGTCCAAGGAAAGAGGAAAAAGAAGATAGACAGAGGATTTATCCTTGAGGCAACTACTAGTATTTTTGGGTAATTGGCTGAGAAGTGATTCCAAATTAACTACTTTTCCCCTCCAGAGAGACAATTTTCCGGCCGAATAAAGGGCAATTCCCTCGTTTTTTTGAAAATCAACTATGTTGGGAAAAAATGAAAATATATTTTCTAATGAGTTCAAGGTTGTTAATTTTTTGGCTATTTCTCTTTGCCTTTCGAATCGGTGGAGAACTTGGGTAAAGTGCTCTTTAATTTCTTGAGCTTGGCGCCTCATTTGAGGAACTAGCGATTGGGGGGTTGATTTTGCTTGAGGGAAAAAGAAATTGACTATAAACACCACCAGAGAGAGGAGCAATCCAATTTTTCCCCAGGTGTCCGACCAAGAAGAATGGAAATTTTTATTCCGGTTCATTTTAACGAGGCAGACCTTTTATTTCCTGGATTTTCCAGGGCAGTTGGTCAATTACAGTGTTTTCGGGGAGGGCCGGGAACATTGAGGAAGTTTTTAGGAAAAAATAAACATCCAAGGCATATCTTTTATTGGTTTGCCTATCTTGAAAAGACCAGCGCGCCCGGAGAATGGCTGTTCCTTTTTGAGCCAAAGGATAATAGAGATGAATGGAGTAAAATTCAAGTGTTTTGAAGCGCGAGAAAAGATAGTTGAAGATTAGAAAAGATTGTTCGGAAGAAAAATTATTAGAAATAGACAGTGGAGCGGGAAAAGAGATGTTAAGATAGCGATTGGCGGGGAGAACATTTTTGAGCAACGAGGCTTGATTAAGAAGAAAGGCTCTTTCTAGGTTGGTAAGAGCATCAGTGGCTATTAATGGTAGGGACCAAGAAAAAAGGAAAATAATAACCAGCATCAAGGACGGTAGGATCTTTTTCATTCCTCAAAATAATATCATACCGTCTGAAACGCCCGCAAGAAAATGATTTTTATCGATTATTTATCTTTGGACTGGGTTATTTCCTGGGTGACTATTTCTTTTAGTTCTTCTCTTATTTTATCAATTTTTTTTAGTTTGTTTCCGATTTTATCAAACAGTGGTTGTTGGCTTTTGATCCCTTCTTGAATCAGAAAGGCAGCACTTTCGGATCGGCTGCGGAATAGCCCTGATTCGACCAGCATGTTTAATTTTTCGTTGCATTCATCATTGACGCGGATAGTCAAAACAGTATTGCGAGCCGAGAGAGCCTTATCTATTACTTTTCTAATTGAGTCAGCTGTTTTGGCGGCAATTTTTTCTACTTGGTTACCAAGATCATCCAAGGCCGAGGTGTGATCCTTGGTTTGCCGGGTTTCTTTCTGATTGTTTTTCTCTGAAAATTCAGTCATTGCGTTCTCCTTGTAATTTGTAATTTAAATTAACAATTACAATATAAAGTAAAAGACTCTACTTGTCAATTTGCTCAGAAACAAAAATTGTGATTTATTTTCTTCTGAACCTGGAAAGATAGGTTCAGATTCCAGATAAAAAGTAACTAAATTAAGCTTCTTGTTGTTTTGTTTCTTCCTTTTCTTCTTGAGCGACTTCTTCTTCTAGTTTTTTGGTCCGAATTGCATCCTTGACACTGCTGATTCCGGCAATCAAAGCGATTAGTCCTCCAAAGAAAAGCAGGGGAGGAATGGCTCCAAAAACTAGTTCGTAAAATTCTCGCCACCAAATGAATATGACGAGATAAACGCCGGCTAACATTGCAATTAGACCCACAATAATTGCCAGGTATTTACCCATTGAAACCTCCCTTTTTTATTTTTCTGTTTACTAGTTTTAGGGCGAAAGGATTATATCAAATTCATGAATTGTTAACAAGAAGATGAATATTGCCACTGATTTAGGCGCTTAAATTATCAAGAGAGGTCCCAATCAATTGGAGAAACTAATTCAAATATCATTCTATGTTACCGCCTGTCCACTTGGAGAAATGAGTTAGCCTGGAAAAATTCAAAAACTTGCTTTTTACAACGGCACTGATTTTTCTCTTTCTTTTGTTTTTTGCTCAATCTTTGCCTTTCAGAAAGAGAAGAGATCATTTTGAAGGCTATTTGGCTTGAGGTGAAACGGGAATAAATTTTTGAAATTAGAAGGGAAAATAGCCGCGTCATAGACTTAGGTTAAAAAGTAATTTAAGATAAGAAAGAAGAAAATGATTATTCGTTGTTTCATTTTTGACCTAGACGGTACCATAGTTGACTCGAACTATGATTGGCAAAAGATAAGAAGGGAAATTGGTTGCGGCAAAGAATCGATTCTCAGCTATCTCGAGCGCCTCGCTGAGCCGGAAAAGAGCCAAAAGCGGTCAGTCCTGCAGCAATATGAAGAGTACGCCACCCACGGGGCAAAGTTAAAGGACGGAATCAGGGAATTTTTAAGTTATCTCCGGAGCAAAAAGGTGAAAACAGCTTTGGCCACCAATAATTCTCAAGCCAACACTGATTTTCTTTTAAAAAAATTCAATTTAAGCTTTGATCTGGTTGTTACCCGTGATAGTGGATTGTGGAAACCATCGGCTTTGCCCCTAGTCAAAATTGCTGATCATTTTCAAGTAGCTAGGAACGAATGTGCCGTGGTCGGTGATTCTGTTTTTGATGTTCTAGCAGCTAAAGAAGCAGGGATTTCCCATATCTTTATTATTAGTAAGGATAATCTGACATTTTCCCAGCTTTCCGTGCAAGTCTTCTCTAACGTAATTGATTTAGATCGATTCGTCCGGAAAGAACTTTTCTTAGAAGAAGAGAAATAATTTAATTTGATCATAGAATTTTCTAAATTTTGAAACTTTCAGGCGAATGAAGCCATCCTATTGAGGGGCTTAAATTGACTTATGCCGGGTATTTTGTTATAAAATTAGTCAACGGGCCTATAGCTCAGCGGTAGAGCCACCGGCTCATAACCGGCAGGTCCCAGGTTCGAATCCTGGTAGGCCCACTTAAGACAAGAGGCACGAATGTGGATATTGCTTTTGAGAATTTAATTAAACTCCAGAGGATTGATGTAGAAATAAGAGAGCTATCTTTATTTCTGGAAAATTTTCCCGCCAAAGAAAGAGAGATCGAGAAAAAAATTGAAGAAGCCTCCCGTGAGTTGAATGATATCAAGGATAAGCTTAATCTTAATCAAAAGAAGAGACGGGGATTAGAAAGTGAGGCGCAAGATTTAAGAGAGAAAATTAAAAAATATAAGCATCAATTAAATGATGTAAAAAGTAATCTAGAATATCGTTCGCTCCTTAAAGAAATCGAGGCTACCCAGCAAAA
>DQWD01000233.1 GCA_011042725.1 Candidatus Aminicenantota bacterium
GCGATAATTTATTCTTGGCATTTTTTCCTCCTTATGTTTCACTTAAAATTTCTGTCCTGAGGAGGAGGCTTCTTTCCTGGAGAAAAGCCTGCCATAGTTTTGCCTCCTCAAAGGAAATATCTTTTTGGTTAGCTAGGTCTTTAAGGATTAAATCCAAATCATCAAGTAGGGCGCTTGTTTGAGGGGAGGTGTCCTTGATTGCTTGGCGTAACAGATAATTCTCAAGTAGAAGAGCACGCAGTAAATTTTGATCTACCGTAATGGTTAGGGGGGGAGCCTCCTCTCCGGAGTGATTGGCATTTTGGAGCTCGATCAAGATGGGTTTTATCCTTTCTAGATGGCTTTTAAGAGCTAGATGGAGACCTTCTCCATGGTAATTAAGCCCGGAAGAGGAGATGGAAGTGGGGGATTTGTGAGACCAATAATAACCGAGACCAAGACCAACCAGAAAAACAATACCCAAAAGGCTCACCCCGTAGACCCACCGGAGCCGGAGAAAAGATGATTTTTGAGGCTGTGGCCTTGTCTTGAGTTTGGTCTCAATTCTTGCCCAGCTTTTCTCCCAATCTATTGGCGGTGGGGCTGGTTCTCTCTCTTGGTTAAGCACTTGAAACATTTCTTCTGAAAAGCGCAGTTCTTCTTGACAACGGGGACAAGTTTTGAGGTGTTTCGCCAAGGATAATTTTTCTTTTGGGGATAGTGTCCCGTAAAGAAAGGCAATGATTTTTCTTTGGGCCTTAGAGCACCTCATAAGCATTCTCCATAAGATATTTTTTAAAGTAGCGACGAATAGTCGCAAAAGCTCGAAAGAGCATTTTTTTTACTGTACCTTCGGAGACGCCCATATCTTCGGCGATCTCCCGGATGGAGTATCCTTGATAATGGCGAAGAATGAAAACCATCCTTTGTTTGGGAGGAAGGTAATCTAAAAAATGCTCAATTTTACTCGCGAGCACTTTGGCTTGTTCCTTTAATTCAAGGTTTTGACCAGAATTTTTGAGATTATGATTAATTAATGACATGTTCTTCAGACTATTTTCTCTCCGCAACTGAGCCTTTTTCTGGCGGAGCAAATCAAGACAGCAATTGATTCCAATCCGCGAGAGCCACCCGGAGAAGCTGGAATTTCTGTCTTGTCGAAAAGAAGATAAGGCCTGGAAAGCTTTGATGAAAGTTTCTTGAAGGATATCTTCGGCATCTTGGGCATTTTTGAGGTAAGAATAAGCTAGAGAAAAAATCCGTTGCCCGTGAAGTTGGAAAAGTTGGCGGAAAGCTTCCACTTGACCCTCCTGGGAAAGTTTAATCAACTGGATTTCTTCCATTCTCTTTCTTCAATTATAACGGATTACCCAGATTTTAGGTTGGCAAAAAAAAGTTAAGGGAAAAAGCGTTAAGAGGAGGGAAGCCTTTAAATTGGTTAAATTCGGTTAAATTCGGGGTAAATTCTTAAATTCGGGGTCGGGCCGCGCCATCTTATTGATAAAAAACAAGATAACCTGCAAAATAGCCATTAAAATTATCCTTAAACGCGATTTTCAGGGCTAAAATTCGCGGTTTATACTATTTATGGCTACCAAGCCAAGAAAAAAATGAGGAGAATTGGAATCATATTTAATTTGAGATTTGGCTCCATTGATTGGTAATTAACAGAAAAATAAGACAATATTTCCTCGATTTTTTTATCCGAAAAAACAGGTAAATATGTATTGTGTCCCTAGTTTTTCGTCCCTAGTTTTTCCCTCCCTAGTTTTTCCTAGTTTTTTACGGCGAACTACTATTAGGTCTATATTGTCAAAAAATTTTATAAATTAAAAAAATATTTGTCAATAATAATAAAAAAAGCAAGGAGCATTCATAAAAATGAAATATTTTAAATTCTATGAAGATAAAATTGATTTTGGATTGATTATTTGATATGAGATAAATCAATAAGAGACGAAAGGAGTGATAATGAGTTTTTATTTGTATCTTATTCTTGCTTATTTAATTGTGCTTAGTGGCTTAAATATTTATCGTGTCCGCCAAGTAAGGACCCAAGAGCAGTTTATGGTTGCTGGTCGTTCGGTTAAAACTTGGGTGATGGTTTTTACTTTGATTTGTACTTGGATTGGCTCGGGCACTTTTATTGCGGGGGCCGAATTAGCTTCCAAAGCGGGTTTTTCAGCCATTTGGTTACCCGCTGGAGCCTTTCTAGGAATTATTTTAATTTATTTTATTGCCGGGAAAGTAAGGACATTCGGTCAGTATACTATCGGGGATATTCTCGAAGAAAGATACGGACCTCTCGCCCGAATAATCGGTTCGTTGACGATTATTATTTCGTTTACGGCCACTATCTCCTATCAGTTTGTAGCTGGAGGATTTATTTTGAATGTGGCTACAGATGGAGCGGTTTCTGAATTTAGAGGCATGCTCTTGACCGCTATTTTTGTTCTTTTGTTCACTGCTTCGGCTGGAATGTTGGCTGTTATTTATACCGATCTCCCGAACGGCATTGTTATTGTTTTAGCGTGTTTGCTTTCTCTTCCTTTTCTTTATTTTGGGGCTGGAGGATGGTCAGGTATTGAGTCAAAGCTCGATGCCCGCTATTTTGCGCTTATTAATGATCAATTTGGGGCGCATCCGACAATTAAAGTTATTGGATATTTTCTGGCAACCTTTCTCCTCTTAATGGGAGTGCAAAGTATGTATCAAAAATTCTACAGCGCTCGTTCGGCCAGAGAAGCTAAAAAAGCTGTTATTTTCTGGGTATTAGGCGTTATTTTTGTTGAGACAGTAGCCGTAGCGATAGCTGTTTTTGCTTATAGTCAACTTCAGGGGCAGATTGATTTAAGCATTCCTAAAGAGGGAGCTAAGGTGATTATCTTAGCGGCCCGTCAACTGGTCCCTCCTCTTATCGGAGTCCTATTATTAGGGGCAGTTTGTGCGGTGGTTATTTCAACCAGTATGAATTATCTTTTATCCTCCTCAACCAATATCATCCGAGATTTGTATCAACGTTTTATTAATAAAAATGCTTCTCAGAAGTTCATTGTGGCTTTACAACGAATTTTTGTTCTCTTTATCGGTGTGATTGCCTTCTTTCTGGCGGTCAGGATGACTTCTGTTTTAGAAACCGCTGTTTTTGCTTACACCATTTATGGAGTGTCCATAACGCCCGCCTTGCTGGCAGCCTTAACCTGGAAAAGAGCCACCAGAGCCGGAGGTTTGGCCTCGATTCTTTCCGGGGCGTTTGTGGCCATTTTGATGCGAATCTTAGTGGAAGTTTTACCGCCCGAAAAAGTCATCGAAGGAGATCCTTTTGGAGTCCCGATTCTCTTTTTTGCCTTGCCAGTCTCGCTTTTAAGCCTTTTTGGGGTTAGCCTGTTGACGAAAAAACCTTCTCCCCAAGAACTTGCAAAGTTTTTTCCTGATATGAAAGCCGAGGGACAAAGCTAAATTGAGAGAAGAAAAAATTGAGGCAACGTTTTAGAGAAAAATTAAGCTGTTAACGAGAAGATGCCCCAAGGCGAGCTTTATGATTTGGAAAATGACCGAGGAGAAAAGTTTGATTTAAGGGCTAAATATCCAGAAATAGCTAATAAACTTAAATCGTTGCTAGATGAATATCGGCAACGTGGCTTTAGTCGTCCATTGAAGAGAAAACTTGCTAATTCTGATAAATGATTGCTAATACTAGTGATATTAAAATCTTAATAGATATAAATCATTATAGTTATAAGCAAAATTTTGATAAGAATTCTCTTAGATTAAAGGGAAGCTGAATTAGTTGTTGAAGCTAATTTAGTTGAGGAGAATTTATAAGATGAGATTTAAATTTTCTTACTATAAATTAATCTAAAGGAGAGTGAGCCATGGCTAACCAAAAGATCCCCCTACTGATTGTTCTTGTCAGCATGATATGTGTTTCTATTGTACTGCCTCCCCAAATTTGGGGGCAGATTCCACCTGAAGCCGAGGCACATTTGCGGGCCATTTATGAGCGAGGGGAGTTTAGAGTCAGGCCTTGGAGAGGGGTGTGGCTTCTGGATAGCTCAGGATATACAGTTTTCGAAGCTGTTAAAGGCTCTAATGGCCAAGCGTTGGTTCGCTATGATGTGGCTACTGGGCAGAGAAGAGTCTTGGCCTCGCCTTCACAGCTTACCCCTCAGGGGGCAAGTGAACCCCTTTCGGTTGACAGGTATGCGTTTTCACCCGATGGAAGCTGGGTTTTATTGTCAACCACCAGAAACGAAGGCGAGAATAGAGTAGTTGATTACTGGATACTTGAATTAGAATCTGGGAATCTAAAAAGAGTGGTGGCTGGGGTAAGTCCCGGATGGTTTTCTCTGGAAAACAGCATTTCTCCCGACGGTAAGCGCTTTCTTTATAGCGACAAAGAAAACCTCTATGTTTATGACCTCAGGACTTCCTGGACAATGCCTCTTACTACAGATGGCGTGGTAGATACAATTAGTAACACACGACCAGTCTGGAGCCCTGATTCGAAGTGGGTAGCTTATGTCCAGGCTGATTCCTCCCAAGTCCGCTTACGCCCGATGCTTATTCCCGGCGATCCGACCTATCCTGAGGTAAAGTATGTACGCTATGCCCGGATAGGGGAGACAATTCCCTCTTTAAGAGTTGGGGTTGTTAACGCCAGCGGAGGCCCGACACGTTGGCTTGACCTCCCTTCACCCCCTGAAGGGTTTTATCTTGGCCAAGTTGGGTGGGCCAGGAATTCCCGCGAATTGTTAGTCGAAAATTTAAGTCGGGGCCGGGATAAACGGGAATTTTTTCTAGCTGATATCCATACGGGGAAGGTTGCTTGCATTTATCAAGAATCAGATCCTGCTTGGGTGGTAGCCAGTTACAGGGTAAATTTAGGATTAGAGTGGATTAAAAATGGACAGGAGTTCATTGTGTTAAGCGAGAAAGATGGCTGGCGTCGAGCTTATCTTTACTCAAGAGATGGAAAAGAACAAGGAGTATTAACGCCTCAGGGAGTTGATATCATTGAACGAGTTGGTGTGGATGAAGCGGGAGGCTGGTTTTACTATTATGCCTCTCCCGGCAATATGACCCAGCGGTATCTTTATCGTGTACGTCTTGATGGGCAAGCTCAGGCAGAGAGAGTTACGCCTGAGAGCCAACCAGGAGTCCACCGTTACGATTTTTCTCCAGATGCAAAATGGGCCTTCCACACTTACTCAACATTTGATACGCCTCCGGTTATCGAATTGGTAGAATTTCCCCAGCACAAAGTGCTTCGGGTAATTGAAGATAATAAGAATCTGTGCGACAAAGTTAAATCATTAATTGTTCGCCCCGTGGAATTTCTCAAACTCGATATTGGTAACGGTGTGGTGATGGATGCCTGGATGATAAAGCCCCGCGATTTCGATCCTTCTCGAAAATATCCAGTCTTCGTTTGGGTGTATGGGGAGCCGCACTCTCAAACAGTATTAGATAGGTGGTCCACGAGGAATATTTTTCATCGGGTAATAGCTGACCTTGGTTATATCGTTGTGTCGATGGATAACCGGGGAACGCCAGCGCCAAAAGGGGCAGCGTGGCGACGGGCCGTGTTTGGAAGTCTCGGTCCGCTCTCCACCGAGGAGCAGGCTGCTGGCCTGTTAGAGTTAGCCCGAACCAGGCCCTATGTTGATTTATCCCGAGTTGGTATTTGGGGTTGGAGTGGAGGTGGCTCCAACACTCTCAATGCGATGTTCAGGAAACCAGAAATTTATCACGTCGGGATAGCCGTTGCGCCCAAGCCCCAACCGCATCTCTATAATGCCTGGTTTCAAGAAATATACATGCGGACTCCGGCCGAAAATCCCGAGGGCTACCGTAAATCAGCTCCGATCAACTATGCTGAGGGGCTAAAGGGGCACCTCCTCATCATTCATGGCACTGGCGAGACTAACACTCATATCCAAATAACGGAAGGGTTAGTCGACCGTCTTATTGAGTTAGGCAAGTCTTTTGATTACATGGCTTATCCCAATCGAAACCACGGTCTTCAAGAGGGCAAGGGAACATCGCTTCATCTGCGGATGCTGATAGTGAGGTATTTGCTCACTCATTTACCTCCTGGACCAAGGTAAGTGGAGTTAAAGCCAATTTAAAAGGGCATGGGTCCAAAAAGAGCTAATGATAGGTCAATATAGCTAAGGGAAAGAAAAGCAAATAGCGACTTAGCTTCTGAATGAATTACTTGAATAGTCGCTAAAGTGGATTTCTAAAGTTAAAATGAACTTTAGAGTTAAAATAGGCGCCTATCTTGAAATAATTGAGGAAAAGAGGGAAGGCCACCATAGATGGAGACCATTTTGTTCGTTTCTATTTGCTCTGTGGCCGCGATAGCTCACCTGATCTATTCGAGATCAGCCCGGGAACAATCAATTTTAGGAAGTTTTTAGAGTCTAAAATTGTTTTTAACTTCATATTAATAAATAAATTTCATGTAGGCTAACAATATAGCCAATTGTGGTTTGCAATTTCATTTCTATTAAGATATAAGTTTAGGCAGTAAGAAAAAAATTATTAAAAGAGGTGATTTATCATGGCCAATAATCTTGGTCAGAAGATCAAAAGGTTAAGACAAGATCATAACCTGACCCTTAAGGAATTAAGTAGTAAAACAGATTTATCGACCGGTTTTTTATCTCAGCTGGAGAGAGGGCTAACCACGGTGGCAGTGGATGCCCTGGAAAGAATTGCCAAAGCTCTTGGCGTCGATATTACCTATTTCTTTGCTTTTCCTTGGAAACTTCATGGAGAAATAACCAGAAGTTATGAGAAGCAGCTTATTCAATATGATCAAGGCAGCCATTTTATAAACTACCTTCTTAGTGGCAATCTGGAGGGAAAGCAACTTTTTCCAAGAATAGTTGAGCTGTTGCCCGGAGGGAAAAAAAGAAAGGACGTAAATTTTTATTCTCATCAAGGAGAAGAGTTCATTTATGTTCTGGAAGGAATCTTAACCTTAATTTTGAGAGATGGTCACCATGAATTGTTCCCTGGAGATAGCGCTCACTTTTCATCGGAGATACCTCACAATTGGGTAAATAACACTACTAGAAAGGTAGTGCTGCTGGTTGTTAACTGCCCCAACCCCTTTGAGAAAACTTTAGAACAAAAGTGAGTGAATCCTGGGCGAGAGAGCTGTTAATGTTTCCGTTCACCTTAAAGAAGATGAGACCAAGCGTATGAATCATTCGATTTGTTTGCCTGCTTATTATTCATTTGTTCTGATGATTATTCATCAAAATAAATGTTTTCCTGTGGAGCTAAAAATTTGTCGAGCAATTATTTAAGTTTAATACCTAATTAAAAGGAGGCGTTTATGAAATGGTCAAGGCGCAGTTTTCTGCGTAATCTAAGCCTGGGCTTTTTTGGGGCTGGATTAACCAAGTCATCGTTCCCTTCAGTTTCTCCTCCGCTTAAAAAAGAAGACATCAAGGGAGACTCGGCCAAGCTTTTGGTGAAAAGCCCCGATCATCCTCAGCCAGCTCCCAAAGGAGTTGATCGTCTTCCTTTAAGCTGGTACCAGAAGAGGGTTAAACGCCTGAAGGAGAGAGTGGGCGAACGGGATGTTGACGTTATTGTACTCGAAGATAGTTGGAATATGACTTATTTTTCGGGCTGTTTTTTAACCAAGACCGAGCGGCCATGCTGGTGTGTTTTTCCCGTGGCCGAGGAGGATATCATCTACTGGTTTAGTCCGGGGCTTGACAATGAATTGGTTAAATCCTGGTGGTGTACCGAGATGAATTATTACTATGATTATCCCCATGCTAAAGGTGGCTATCCTGATAAGGGGAAGGTGGTTAAAGGTTACCGAGTTGATCTTTTTGAGTGGTTCCTCGAGGGGATGAAGAAAAAAGGCTTTGCGGATAAAACGTTTGGTTTTGATTCCGAGTTTACTCCGTCGCGGATGAAAAAGTTCAAGAAAGTGTTACCTAAGGCCAAGGTGGTTGATATCAGTGACATTTGTATGAAGAAGCGGATGGTCAAGACTCCAGAGGAAATTGCTCTTATTCAACGAGCTATGAACTACTTTAGTCAGATTCATGCTTTTGGCCGGGATTACCTTCTTACC
>DQWD01000136.1 GCA_011042725.1 Candidatus Aminicenantota bacterium
CCAGTAATGTCCCGGATAATTCCCATTTGAGCCGGTCGATCTTCATACTCGATAGATGAAATAGAAATTTCGATAGTTTTGGTTTGGCCTTTTTTGTTGATAGTTTTTGCTTCATAAGGGATAGGAAGAGGTTTGAAATCGATGCGCAAGTTATATTTTTGTTGGAGGCGAGCCTTTTCTTCTTGAGGGAATAAATCTAAGAATTTCTTTTGTTTTATTTCTCGGAGTGAATAACCAAGAATTTCAGCGGCGGCTTTGTTAGCGAATTTACAAAGACCGTCTTGGAGAATGATAATTCCATCTTTGGCATTTTCGATAAGGGTGGAGTACTTTTTCAACTCCTTTCGGAGAAATTCCTCCCCTTTTTTTTGTTCAGTGACATCTCGAGCTATCCCTAGGAATATCTCTTTTTTGAAATTTTCTAGGCGTAAAGGCCGAAGTGATATTTCTAAAGGAATTAAGGTCATATTGGCTGAAGAAAAGGAAACGCCAGCAAAAATAACCTCGGTCAAGGTTTGAGCTTTGGCTAATTTTTGTTGAATATTTTTTCTCTCTTCAGGATGAATGAAATTGAAGATGTTCTTTCCCAGCAAATGCTCTTTGGAGTAACCGGTTATTTTTTGAGCTGTGGAATTAATGAAAATGATATTTCCTTGGTTATCGATAAGAAAAATAATATCGGGAGAATTTTCGATTAATTTTTGGTATTGGTCTAAGGATAGAATTGTGTTGTTCGTTAAAGTTTGATAGTTGGCAATATACTCTTGGGTCATTTTTTATAAGACATCTAAAAAATAGGAGAGAAGTACAGAATTGTAAATCCTCTTTTTAGATGAATCAAAGAGTGAGTTTTATCTGGATAAAGTACTCCTTGGCGATATTCAACTTCACCCCTAGTGATTACTCTTTCTTTTTAATCGGTACCCAAATTTCGATATTGCCGGTTGAAGATGACATTTCCGAGGGAAGGCTCAGGTAACGCTCGATAATTGGGCCATCTTGCTGGAAGTTATTGGCTTCAAGCCAGTTGAAAAGAGAGGTATAAGCTTCTCTTTTTTTCCCTGGAGTTCCTGGACAAGAAATAGAAGCCACTTTTCTTTCTGGCCATTGTTTGACTTGGAGAGGGGCTTGAGGATTAATCGGAGGAGTCACAGGAAAACCAATTTCCCATTGGGAAGCTCCCTTTTGCTCTTTAAGGGGAGAAAAGGGGAAAATTCCAAAAGTAGGTCCGGTTGGAAGTATATTTTGTTGGCGAGCATTATACATGAGCATGTTTATCGCCTGGGGAACTTCCGAATAGTCCCCTGAATAAGAAATGCTGACATAAACAAAAGGTTCTGTATTTTTAATTACTATTTCAGAAGCAAAAGAAAGAGAAGGAATACTGATGATGAAAAGAAAAAGAGAGATAATTAACAAGTTATTTGGCCTCATTGTTTCCCTCCTCGGATTTTTTTCCTTATTTTCATAATAAAACAATTTTGAGGAAAGGTTAAGCTATAGGAAGCACATCCTGTTTCTAAAGTGAGTGGCGCGATATTTACAGATAAAGTCTGGGGGTGAATGTTGGCCAATTCGCTCGTTGTTTGCTTAATTAGTCAGAACAGGGAATAAAGTGTCTAGCCTCCTCATTTGGAGTTTATTTTTGCCCACTATCTTGGGCAATTTAAGGGATAATTACTTTATTCAACTGGATAGCCAAAGAAAAACTGATTTTTCCACAGTTTTTTTCACAGAGATTGTGGAAACTTTAGCGAGATGGAAAAAAATAGTTCTATATTTTATAATTTTAAATAATTTTAGTGGGTTTTCTAATAAAGCGGAGGTGATTAATGAGAAAGAAAGGGCTCTTTGTTTTTTGGGTAATCAACCCAGAAAAGGTTTGGTTGGAATTTAAAAAGCTAATATTTGAAATTAAATGGATTGCCTTAATCGTAATTTTGGTCTTTTTAATCTGGAGCCAATTTGAAGCCTGTTCCTCGGGATCTAAAGAACCAGCTGACCTAATACTCCTTAATGGAGATATCTATACTGTTAATCCTGAACATCCTCAAGCTCGAGCTTTGGTGATTGTTGGCAATAGAATTAAAGCTGTTGTTGATTCTGACTCAGAGGCTCTGAGATGGAAAGGCAACCAAACTAAGGTAGTAGACCTTAAAGGGGCCTTTGTTACCCCGGGAATTATCGATTCTCATGTGCATTTTAATCGAGCCGGAGCCCTAATTAATGATGCCAATTTGATGATGGTCTCAGATAAGGAGAGCTTACGCCAGGAAATTAAAAGAGTAGTTGATCTGGTAGATGAAGGAGAATGGATAACGGAGGGTCTCTGGGGTGCTTACGAAAAATGGGCCTTGGGAGACGAGGGACAAGCCCTGGTTAAAGAGAAAAAATCCCTCTGGCGTCCTAATCGGTGGATGATTGATGATCTGACGCCAAATAATCCTTGTTTCTTATGTCGTTACGACTATCAGGAGTGGTTGGCCAATACCGCCGCTTTAAAAGCAGCCGGCCTGGAAAAAAGCCAAATGGAGGGATTGGAACTAGATAAAAATGGTCAGCCAACAGGGATAGTGTATCGTCCTTCTCCGGCCTTTGAAAAAATCTGGTCCACCCGAAAGCCAAAATCTCATAAAAGACTTCTGGATGAAAATCGAGCTGCTCTTAAAGCCCTTCGCGAAGCTGGGATTGTGGAGATTCATGATATTGCTGTTCCCGAACAGACTAAGCGCTTTATTGAACTCCAGGAAAGAGGAGAGTTAACCTGTCGAGTTTGGTTGCGACCCGATCTTTCTCGAGGAGTCGAGTTGAAGGAAAAAGGTTTAACCATCGGGCTTCATCCGAAAACAAAAAAGCCTGATCTCTGGCTTCGCTATGGAGCCTTAAAAGGCTATGTTGATGGAATTATGGGAACCCACGGGGCCCTCTTTTTCCAACCTTACCATGACCAGCCTGACAATTCTGGGCACTGGAGAAGACATACGTCTGATGATCCAGAACTTAAGCAAGGGAATATGGAGAAAATGTATAACTTGATTAAAATCGGCCTCGATGCTGGTTTTGTTCCCAATGTTCACGCTATCGGCACGAGAGGAGTGGCTGAATTGTTGACTCTTTTTGAACGTTTAAAAGCCGCAGGAGTTGACTTGAGAAGATTTCGGATTATTCATGCTCAAGTTGTCCGAGCAGAAGATTTTCCCCGGTTTAAAGAACTGGGGATTATAGCTGAGGTTAATCCCTATCATATCTCCGACGATATGCGCTGGATGGAAGAACGAATTGGTCATGATCGGTGTCGAGGCGCCTATGCTTTCCGTTCTTTAATTGATCATGGCGCAGTGCTTTGTTTTGGCTCTGATTGGCCAGGAACTTCAGCGGCTTATTATCATATGCATCCGAAATATTTGATTTATTCAGCTGTCACCCGGAAAACTATTAAGGGGACTCCTCCCGGGGGCTGGTTTCCTGAGCAAAGAATCACGGTGGCCGAAGCCCTCCAGGCTTACACTATTAATGCGGCTTATGCCTGTTTTGAAGAAGATATTCGTGGTTCTTTGGAAGAAGGAAAATTAGCTGATATTACCGTATTTAATCAAAATCTTTTAGAGGTTAAACCAGAAGAAATCCTCAACACCGAAGTATTATTAACCATCGTTGATGGAAAAATTGTCTATCAGAAGAAAGAAGTTATTTATTAAATATAATACCTCCTCTAAATAAATATGGTGGGGTTGGAATTAGGCCTTTGGTTTAGAAGATTGATATTCCCAGTTAAATAATTAAGGCCCAGGAGGAGCAGGGACAGTTTTTATTCTTCCGGAGATGGCAATAGTTATCTTGAATGAGCCATTGGCATTGTGAACCAGGATCGAGGCTAAATTAGAAACAGTGCCTTGCGGATAGAAGGTGGGGGTGTTGTTGGCTTCAACTACTACGCCGGGTAATTCTTGATAGGAAATTGCTATCCATTTCTGGCTTGCTGAGTCTTTTTTTTCCAAGACAATTCCAGTTTTCTTAAATACGCAACGGTGGGGAATATTTTTAAAGATGGCCAGGTAGCGAGCTTGAATTAATTTCACCTGGATAGCCCAAGTGGATCGGCGAAGTTGGTAGCGGGGCGAGCTTTGAAGCAGGGCGTAAGAGGCAAAGGTCACAATAAGCCCCAGAATAAAGATTCCGATCAGAACGTCAATGAGCGAAAATCCTCGGTCATTAAATTTAATTATGTCCATTTTCACTCCAGTTTTGGGGAGTAATCCTGATGATGGCTAAAATAGGTTGTTCGGTGGTGGGGAATGGTTGGAAAAGATCGTTTTTCTCTATCAAAGGAGGGCGATGGTTGATAGTCAAGGTTGAATTGGGTAACTCAATTTCTTTAGTCTGCAAGCTACCAAGTAAGCGCAGCTTTTTTGCTCCTGGAGATTGGTTTGGATTAGCAAATGAAGATGAGGTTAGATGCGCCTGAATAACCACTTCTTCTTGACTAGGCACCTGAATTTTAATTTCCCCGCCTTGTTCTTGGCCAGTTAAAATATCTTTTCCACTTGACCAGATGATAAGTTGCGCTTCCTGTCCTTTTAGATAAGGGATCTCTTCTTCAAACTGAAGGCCTTGTTGGAAGAGATGAGAGGTAATTGTTATTTCTTGGGAGCAGAGAAAAGTAAGGTTGATCCCTGGAAGAAGACAGGGGATTTTTTCTGTGGTGGAAAAAAGTTCGCCTTCTGGATTTGTCAAGGCAGCTGAGAGCGACTTGACTTCTCCATTAATAATTATCATCCCTCGGGGAATAAGATTAAATTTTTCTACTTGTAAGGGGGATTGGAATTCAGTTTTTTGTTCTAAGGGAGAAAAACGAAGAATCCAGATGTCTTGGTTTTTCTTTATCTGAATAATTTGATAACTTTCGTTGATTCCCAGAAGGATTTCGTCGGCATTGCCTTGGATAAATAATCCCCCTAATCCCAAATCATCACGCAGGAGGTAAACCCCTTCAGGAATAGGCTCATTAGAAGGATTGAGGCCTAATATTTCCCGAAAGCGATGATGGGTAAGATCCTGGGGTTCCAGGGAACTGACTTTTAGGTTTTGAGCCAGCCAGTTCTTTGGTTCTGGGGAGATAAAGGAAGGAGATTCAAGAATGACTTTTCTTGGCGATAGGAGGGTAGTTTCCCCGGAGGTAATGTGTATTTTCTGGTCGATGAGTTGTTTTTTTTCAGGTGAAGGAGATCCTTCCAAGAGAAATGGGAACCAGGCCAAGGGAAGGTGCCCAGCTCCAACTTTTAACCCCAAAGTTAGTTCGGATAAGGAAACCCCGGAACTAAAAGAAGATTTTCCAAGCCCTCTAATTTTTAGCCCATAATTAGCCAACCAGTAGGTTCCAGTGGTAAAAAACGATTCGAGATGCGAGGGAGCCAAAAGAGTTGTCCAGGAATAAGAGGTTTCGCTTCTAGGCGCAGGGGGGATATGAATGGAGCCGATTATTTCTTCTAAGTTTTCAGGCGGCAGCTCGAGGAAGCTAAAAGAGGTTGAGCTCGAAATATCTTCTCTAAGGAAAATAATTTCTGGTTTCTCTTCAAAATATTTTCTTAGAGAAGATACTCCCCATTTAACTCCATTTTCGGAAGCCAACTGCAGTAACCATTTTTCTCGCCGATAGCGATTTGCATGGAGAAAGATTTCGGTATTGACCAAGGCTCCGAGACTAAAGATTGTAAAAAGAAAGATGATAAAAACGCAAAGAAGAGTAGCTGAACCTGAGGAAAATACGTGCCGGCGGGAACCCGGAGAAGAAAAGAAATTGACGATAACTGAGCAGGAATTTAACTGGTGCTTTTGGGGCGGGAGAACCGGCCTAGTTGATTTAGTTAATTTAAAAAACAAAGGGGGGAAGTTTTGATTTTTATCAGAAAGTGATAATAGTATGTTTGGTTTGGTGGGTGGAAAAATCCGTTCTCGATTTGAGATGTTTTTCCATTGGGGGCGGATATGCATATTGCCGGCAAGTTTGGGACCCATTAGTCCTCCTCCGAAAATTGATTTTGTTGCCGTAGGGCCATATTCTTCAAGTAGACAAGTTGTTTTAATGGGTTTTCCTTATCCTGGGAGGATATTATTTCTATTTCTAAGAGGGGAGGGGTGTCTTTCCAGGAGAGTTTAAAACTAAGGATGTCTTCAGCTAAAGGCTGAGCTGGACTTTTGTTAACTTGAAATCGTATTTTCTGTTGGGCTGAATCAAAATAGACGATTGCCTTTCTAAGAAGGATAATCTTGGTTGATTCTTTTTCGTAAGAATAAAGCAATGGAGTGGTAAAAATAAGAAAATTCCTGGTAGCTTTCTCCAATTCCTTAATCTCTCCTTTCGTTTCGTCGTGGATGAGAATTTTTCGGGAAAGACTTATTTTTTGAGGAATATTAACTTCGAGTAATACTTGCCCTTTGACTAAATCTGAGGGTGGTTTAATCCACCATTCTCCTTGGATGAGCTGGAGAGAGGTGCTTTCAATTTTAAAAGGCTCAACTAGCTTGAGGTAAGCGGCAGTCTCTAGGTGCCTTCCTTCTTCTTGGATTTCAGCCCTAATTTTGTCGAGAGCAGCACGAAGAGCCAGAAAATTTTCTTCCTGTTCTTTAAGTTTTAAAAAATGTTGGCTGGCCACATAATAAGCTTGCAAGCTGGCTCCGAGGATAAAACTTAGGAGGGCTAAACTGGTAAGGGCCTCAAGAAGGGTGAAGCCTTTTTCTTTTTTTAATACCTGATTCATTGTTAAAAACCGAGATCTTGAGAAAAATAAAAGATTATGTTGGTTTTCAAAGCGGGTTTACTTTGTGGATAGGCACTGATTTTGATTTCTTTAAGTCCCAAATCGAGGTTTTTGACTTCTTGGCTCAGCCAAATTTTTTGACCGCCAGTTTCCTTGACAATAAGTTCAGTTGCTTTCCCTTCTTTAAGATTCGATAGAGAGGAAGGCTCATGGCGAATTCCCTCAATTTGGGCACTGATAACTTGGTAGAGTTGGTCGCGAAGTTCAACCCGATTTTTTACGTTCAGAGACTGAAGGAGGGCGCAAATAGCCCCCAGGATAATAAAGAGGCTAATAGCCATGGCCAGAAGAACTTCAATTAAAGAAAAACCCTTTTTCTTGGTGTTCATTATTTTCCTCTTTTTTGTTTTTTTTTATAGCCCATAGGTTATTTTCGGGGTTCTCTTCCGCTTCTCGTTAATTTTAAAAAGCAAGATTTATTCCAATTTTCATGAAATTGTTCAGGCAAAAAAAGATTCCAGTGTCAACCAAAAGGTAAATTGCTTTTTCATTTGTCGTTCTTGTTGGAGATAAAAGTTGACACCTGAGAGCGAATGGCTAAATTTTTTTATTTT
The DNA here is from genome assembly GCA_011042725.1 of Candidatus Aminicenantota bacterium. Classification (GTDB taxonomy): domain Bacteria; phylum Acidobacteriota; class Aminicenantia; order Aminicenantales; family Aminicenantaceae; genus JdFR-80. The sequence goes on from DQWD01000136.1 coordinate 7,373, forward strand.
TCTACTTTAAATCTCTTGACAATTGTCGGCTTTGTTCTTATTATATATCACGCTTCTACGTCATTATTTGAAAACTTAATGATTTTTTAAAAGTTGAAGTTTCTCTCTCGGGTTAGAGAGAAACAGTTCTTTGAAAAGAAGCGGAGCGACCTAAGTCGCACCGAATTGCCACCAACTCAAAAGTTAGAAAAGAACTTTTCGGAGTTCTTTATCAACTGGAGAGTTTGATCCTGGCTCAGAGTGAACGTTGGCGGCGTGCCTAACACATGCAAGTCGTACGCTCCATAAGCAGCTTGCTGCTTATGGAGAGTGGCGCACGGGTGAGTAACACGTGGGTAACCTGCCCTCGAGTGGGGGATAACCTCGCGAAAGCGGGGCTAATACCGCATAATACCCTGTGGCCTAGGCCATCAGGGTCAAAGCCTTCGGGCGCTTGAGGATGGGCCCGCGGCCTATTAGCTTGTTGGTAGGGTAACGGCCTACCAAGGCGACGATGGGTAGCCGGCCTGAGAGGGTGTCCGGCCACACTGGGACTGAGACACGGCCCAGACTCCTACGGGAGGCAGCAGTGGGGAATTTTGCGCAATGGGCGAAAGCCTGACGCAGCGACGCCGCGTGGGGGATGAAGGCCTTCGGGTTGTAAACCCCTGTCAGAGGTGAAGAAACCCTGGTTTACCAGGGCTGACGGTAACCTCA
>DQWD01000148.1 GCA_011042725.1 Candidatus Aminicenantota bacterium
CCCCGCACGGCTTTGAATATGTGTTCGGGCTGAAGCCTTTTCACTTTCAAGGTGGCTAATTCTTGAGCGAAGAGGTTGAGGACTACTTCCACATCATTGGTGGAGTTAATGTGACGATGGTAACGATCGAAAAGAAGTTGTTTCAAATCGGCGTAATTAATGACGTTGCCGTTGTGGGCCATCGCAATACCGAAAGGTGAATTAACAAGAAAAGGTTGGGCGTCTTCACCTCTCCCCCCTCCGATAGTGGGATAGCGGGTGTGTCCAATTCCGACGTTTCCTTTAAGACGAAGGGCATGTTCGGGAGTAAAAATATCTCTGACCAGGCCGTTACCTTTTTTCAGGTGAAATTGACCATCATAAGTGATGATACCCGCGGAGTCTTGTCCTCGATGCTGGATGGCGAGCAAACCCTGGTAGAGATCAAGAAAGACATCTTGGTTACCAATAATACCAATTACTCCACACATGGTCCTTTATTAATTATAAAGATAATTGCTTACTAAGTGAATATTAAATTAAAACTTAGCAACATAATTTTACGAAAATAAGTAATTATGGTGGCGTAAGCCTGCTAGAAGAAAGCAAGATAAATAGACTTAATCTTCAAGAGAATCAGTTATTTCTTGGATAGAGGCCACGGCGGTCCCGATTTTACCCACGACAACACCAGCGGCAAGGTTAGCGAGGAACGTTGCTTCTTGGATGGAGGCTCCGGATAAGAGGCTCAGAGCCGTGACCGCAATCACGGTATCTCCAGCGCCGGTGACATCATATACTTCTCTCGCCCTCGTGGGGATATGAATTGGAGAGCTTGCCTGTTCAAACACGGTCATCCCCTTTTCTCCTCTTTTAATGATCAAGTATTTAGTTTGGATTTTGGTCATTATTTTTTGGCCAGCGGCTTCGATCTCGTCATTTTGGTTACAGGGATGATGGACAATTTGGGCGCATTCATGGTGGTTAGGAGTAATCACCGTTACTGGCGAAAAGAGATAAAAATTGTCTACTTTAGGATCAACAAAAACCGGGATATTTTTATCTTGGCAGATAGTCAGCACCTTTTTCAGCAAGGCCGGGGTGAGTAGTCCTTTATTGTAATCGGAAATAATCAAGCCTTCGAATGATTCTTTTTGAAGAAACTGGGCTATTTTTTCTTCGATTTCCGGGGTAATTGGCTTTTTTTGCTCAAAATCGACTCTTACCACTTGTTGGTGGTGGGCGATTATTCTGGTTTTAACGATAGTCGCCCTTTGAGTGTCGATAATAATACCTCGACTATCCGAGACGTTATTCAGGATCCAATCTCCTTCTCGGTCTTGGCCGATAAGACTGACTAGCACGGGCTGAGCACCGAGGGCCTGAAGATTATGAGCCACGTTACCTGCTCCGCCTAAACACAAGGATTCTCGGGTAACTTCGACCACGGGCACAGGAGCTTCGGGAGAGATGCGGGATACTTTCCCCCAAATATACTTATCGAGCATCAAGTCGCCTAGGACGAGAATTTTCCGTTTGGCAAATTTAGTCGTAATTTTTTCAATTCTAGCTAGCGAGAGATCATGCATTAGTCATTCTCCTTTTCGACCCAAATGGGGTTAGAGATTATCCAAGGAACTTCGGGGCGAAGAGGGCTTTTTTCCTGCAAATAGACTTCAACTCGATAGACCCCCGGACGGCGGATGGGCAAACTGGTATCTTGGGCATTACTTTTCATCAAACTTTGGCCATTGAAAATAATATTTATCTGAAATGAAAAGTCAAAAGGGGCCTTCACTCGCAGGTAGAGAGAGCTGTTTAGCTTGAGCCGCCTCCCCATCGAGTAGTGTTGAGCGCCATCTTCTACCCAGAAGCGGAAACCATCTGCTTCGGCTGCGGCTTCCACCGCGTTGTAAAAACAACCATTCTTCAGGGCGCGCTTGACTTGTTGGCTAGCTGTAGAGAAGGCAGATGAAAGAGGATTGTCCAGAATAAGGTGGAGATGAAAAAGAGAAAAGAGTTTCTTATACAGCAAGTGAGCATCGGTGGCAAAATAGCCGTAAACTTGTCTTTCGCGACTTAAGGAGTCCCAACGTAGTAGATTCTGTTGAGGGAAAGAAAGCAACTGCAAAAAAAGAGGCCGGGAGTTCAAAAACAGGAGGGGGAGATAAGGAAGCCCTTTGGCCAGATTTTTTCTGAGCATTGAGTCAGCATTAACTACTTCCAGACCATTATAAACGAATTGGCGGCCCCAAGACCATTTCGTCTTGGAGTAAGGATGGGCGATGATGGTTATCCCTTGGAGCGTTTGAATTTGCCAGGCAGCTTCTTCGGCTTGGTTAGAGAGCAAAGCGGATGGTTCATTGAAAAAAAGGCCGACCAGATGTCCTCGGTTAACCGAAAGCTCTGATCCGGCGAAAACAAAAAGGCCGTTCTTGCTGCCTTGGAAGCTCAAAGAGGCGAAATTGGGACGCCCATGATCAGTCAAAATAATAAAATCTAATCCGGCTTGGGAGGCAAGACGACTGATTTTTTCAGCCGAGGCCCGACCGTCAGAAAAGCGACTGTGAAGATGATAAACTCCTTCTGGTTCGAGCGGATTCGATTGGTCTTTTCCAAAGCTCTTAAAATCAGCCTGAACTTTGAATAGCCAGAGAGAGTAAGCCGCAATGGCTAGCCCAAGGAGGGAAAACCAGATTTTTTTCTTGTTAGTCATGGCGAAAATTAATCCCGAGGGTGATAGGTAAGGGGCTGGCGTTGGGCGAGAGCAAAAGGAAAGGTAAGCAAGGCCAGAAAAAGGGTAACCACTTCTGAATCTCCAAAATTGTACTCGAAAAGTCCGGCTACAAAAAAGGCGAACAGCAAACTCAAACTAGCCACAGATTGGAAATAGAGTAAATTAGGGGGATGCTTTTTCAATAACTTGATTAAATCCCACCCGGCAAGGATGAGAAACACTAGCCAGGCAGCTAAGGAAGGAAGACCTCTCTCGGCGGCAATTTGGCTTAAGTTATTGTGGAGGTGAACATTGGTTCGGGCTTCTTCTGAGAGACCATATTTGGGGTTTTTAAAAACCACATCCACCGTGTCTGGCCCCGTTCCCCATAATGGATATTCTTTGATGATTTGGAGGCCAGCTTTTAAGTACTCAATCCGGATTCGGTTGGAATAACTCTTGGTACTGAAGATACTCAAAGCTCTTTTCTTGATTGGCTGGGGACTGGCCAGGAAAATTAGAGCCAGCATAACCGGTAAGAGGAGTAATAACTTGGGGCGATAATAATAAATGACCACTGAGGCCCCCACGATCAGGCCGAGCCAGGCACTTCTGGTCTGGGTTAGTAAAAGAACAACAGTGGCCACGCCAAAGGCAGTGGCCCAAAGGTACTTTAATTTTTGTTGGCGAGGGAGAAAGAGAAAAAAGGTTAAAGCTAAACAGCTAAAGAGAAGAAGCAGACCAGCTTCCGTCATGTAATGCCCCATAAAACCACGAATTCTTTGGTCGGGAGGAAGGAAAAAGAGGAATTGAAAAAAAGAATAAATAAGATTAGCAGCGGCAGAAATTAAAATTATCCGATTGGCCTCGGTAACATTCTTGGCGCTTTGAAGGGCAACAATCGTAAGAGGCACAACTAAGTATAACAATAACTCCCGGGAATCTTTAAAGCTGGTGGAAGGGCTCTGAGAGAAAAAGGAGGAGATTAAGGATAAGCCGGCATAAACCAACAGGGCCCAAAAGAAACGGGGCCAGCGGGGCCATTTCTTTTGAGAAAACCAAAAGATGATAGTTACTCCTAAACTCAAAGCCAGGAAGATCTGACTGGACGAAATAGAGATAAACGAAGTTAACAAATAAAGTCCGAAAGCAAGATAAATGATCCTTTTCAGTGGCGACATTGACTAGCCTCTATTTTCTTTGTCTTGGTCTGAACTGTCAACACTAACTGAGATTTCTTCCACCATCTGATTCACAGCTTGCCACACCTCTTGGGGAGATATGGTGCGCAGACAAGGGAAATTATCGAGGGTACAGTGGCGTTGGCGGCAGGGACGGCAGTTATAGGGGCGCTCAAGGATAGTAGCTTTAGCTTGCCAGGGCCCGAAATGGGCAGGAAGAGTAGGGCCGAAATAGACTACGAGGGGCAAACCCGCCGCAGCAGCAAGGTGCATGGGGCCAGAGTCGGGCCCGATAAAGAGAAGGGCCTGTTGAAAAAAATAGTAGAGTTCCCGAAGAGAAAAAGCATTCACTAGATTTAGCACTGAAACAGATGGTTGAGATTTAAGCTGGTCCATTAATAGCTGGGCCGAAGGCTTATCTTCAGGGCCGCCGACTAGACAAAGGGGAAAACTGGGTTTTTGCTGGTTCTGTAATTGCAAAAAAAGTGACAAATTATCTTGCCCCCAGTGGCGAAACTCATTACCAGCCCCCACATGGAGAACCAAGAAATTTTTCGCATGGAGAGAATGTTGAGCTAAGAGATGATGAACCTTTTCTTTTTCAGCAGGAAGTGGTTCGGGTAAGGTTAGAGGGGGGAGAGAAATTACTTCCCGGCCTAGGGCCCGAATGAGATTGAGATGGTTTTCAGCGCTATGGATGGGTTGGGCTTCACTTCCCCGGGGAATGGAGAAGTCGTAAAACCAATGTTTTCCAGGGAGTCGATAGCCGATTTTTTGCTGGGCCGGAGTGAACAAGACGATGGAGAAGGCTCGCGGGCCGCCGTGGAAATCGATAATGAAGTCGTATTTTTCCCTCCGCAAACGGCGTAAGAGGCTGATAAATTCCAAGATGCTAGGCTTAGGGGGCACGATGATCGCTTGGTCAACTCCCGGGTGATGTTCGATGAGTTGAGCATAGGGCTTTTCCACTAAATAATGGACTTCGCTTTCCGGCCAGGCTGTTTTTAAAGCCATTAAGGCAGGAGTGGTGAGGACAATATCTCCTATTCTTCGGAGCCGGAGACAGAGAATTTTTATCAAAGGGGGTTATTTATTCCTTAACGGGACGATCAGGTTCAATTTTGGCTTCGTCGATGAGCATCACCGGGATATCATCTTTAATGGGATAGACCCGAAAGCATTTTACGCATTTTAACCCTTGTTCATCAGCCGTTAGTTTTACTTCGGTTTTACACAAGGGACAAGCAAGAATTTCCAATAATTTTTCGTTGATGGCCATAATTGCTCCTTAATCGATGATTGAACGTATTATCATACCAGATTTGTTAGTTGGATTTAAGAGCTCGTTTGATCTTGGAGAAAGAGGGTTTCTGATTGACGGGGCTAAAAAGATAATGCTATTTTAATGGTCGATGGCCAGGGAAAGAAAACCAGGGGACCCTAGTTTAGATCAAGTTGAGGTGCACTTTGAAGAAACTGGTTTCCAAGGGAGGATAGGCCGTGAATTTGATGGGCCTCAACTGCGAGAGTTTCTCCGGCGAGGTTCTCGCCTATTTAGTTACCCCGGAATTGAATTGATTGCTAAGGGTCGTAATCGGGTGGGGATATTAACTATCTCGTGTCCAAATGGGCAGCCAGAGAAATTGGTGATTAAAGAATTTCGTGTAGTCGGATTAGACCGGCTCAAAACTTTTAGACGTGCTTCCAAAGCTTATAAAGCCTGGCAAGGAGCGCTGGAACTTTTGACTCACCAAGTCTTAACTCCCCAGCCAGTGGCTTTTTTAGAGAAGCGCCAAAATGGTTTTGTTAAGGAGGCCATTTTTATCACCCGGATGATCCCCGAAGCCTCTGAAATCAGGGGACTTCTCCGGACGAGACGGGGAGAGGACCTTAGGTCTTTGCTGAGGGATTTAGCCGAATTTTTAAGGCAACTTCACCAGCGCTGTTTACTCCATCGGGATCTCTCCGATGGTAATATCATGGTGGAAGAGAGAGGCCAACAGCGAAAGTTTTATTTACTTGATACTAATCGGTTAAAGAAAAAGAAAAGACTTTCCTCCTGGTCAGCCATTAAGAGCTTAATTAGAGTCGGAGTTCCCCCCGCCGAGCAGAAGTTTTTCCTGCGTTCTTATTTGGGTCTTGCTCACCTACCTTTCTCTGCTTGGGCTTGGTATAAGATTAATAAAGAATGCTTTAACTTTTATCTGAAGTTTAAAAAATTTCTGGGCTTGAGAAAAATAGTCCAGCGTTTAAGAATCCAGTGACATGACCGTTTATTCTTTTGATTGGAATCCGTTAACTGATCAACCGCATAATGTTGCTTCCCGGCGGGAACGCTTATTGGTTCACCTGCGGAATATCAAAAGCTATTTGTCTTTACTCCCCCCCAATTTGAAGCGTCTGTATCCGATGGTGAAGCTGTATTATGATTACCGGAGGCAGCTTTACCAACAACCAGTTGCTTTTGATGCCTTGGGGGGAGTTGCCGTGAGTCCCCGGGTCCTACCGGCCGAGGAAGCCCTCACTTATTTAAAAGAATTGGGAGTTCAGCGCACCCTTGTCCGGTTGCCTTCGTGGGAGAGAGAAAAGCTAGCTTCTTACCAGGATTATATTCAGATTTTGAGAAAAGGGGAGATGGAAGTTATGGTGGCTTTGTTACAAAACCGCGATGATGTTCTTGACCCGGCGCGCTGGGAGGGTTTTCTTTTAGAAGTCAGAGATGCTCTAGATGGATTATGCCGGGATATAGAAATTGGTCATGCATGGAATCGCACTAAGTGGGGAATCTGGACTTATCAAGAATACTTGCAGTTGGCCCGGCCAGCTTTTTCCTTGATTAAGGAAAGTGGATTTCGTGCTTTAGGGCCGGCGGTTATTGATTTTGAGTTTCATCTTTATCCCCCGGTTCTCCAGGAGATTGATTTTGAGCCCGTGACTTCTCTTTTGTACGTTGACCGAGTGGGGGCTCCTGAGAATAAACAATTTGGCTGGAGTACTTCGGCCAAAGTAGCCTTGTTGAAAGCGATGGTTGACGGGGCTACTGATAAGAAAAGAGAACTCTGGGTGACCGAAGTTAATTGGCCGTTGGCCGGAACCGGAGATTATTCACCGGCGGCCGGGAAGCCTAACGTGAGTGAAGAAGAACAAGCTAATTTTTTGGTGAGATATTATTTGTTGGTGGGAGCCACGGGCTTAGTGCGACGGATTTACTGGTGGCAACTAGTGGCCCCAGGCTATGGACTTATTGACTCGAGAGACAAAGTTTGGCGCCAAAGGCCAGCTTATTACGCTTTAAAGACCATGACCCGTATACTTGAAGGAGCGCAGTTTCTGAAGGTTGTTCCTGGTCTTGGCAGTTATTGCTTCTTATTTGGTAAAAAGGAGCAAAAAATTGCTGTTTGTTGGCGACACCATGGGGAACAAAAGGTGAAATTACCTTTTTTGATCGACCAGGGAATCACCAGAGATGGTGAGTCTTTTTCTGTTTCTTCATCGGAGATGGTCATCAGCGAGCGACCAGTTTACCTTTTTCTTCGTCAAGAAGAGACCGAGGAGAGCGGAAGATGAAACGGCATTTTTTTCAACCGCAAGAAGTGGCTGATTATGAACGAAAACGTTATCGCCGGTGGGATCAACGGCTGGTCCATCAGCGAGAGATAAGGATAATTGGCAAATTTTCCCGATTAGTAAAAACTGCCTGCCCCCTTATCCTGGATTTGCCTTGTGGTTATGGCCGTTTTTCTCCTTTGCTGTACCAGTTGGGATTGGCGGTAGTCAGTGCTGATTTGTCTTTGGCCATGGTGCAGCGGGCCTTGAGTCGGGGACATGGCTCGCCTCAGTCGGCGGGAGTGGTAGCCGACGCTCTCCAGGGGCTACCGTTTCGAGATAACTCTTTTGGCCTTGTTCTCGTCATGCGGTTTTTTCATCATCTCCATCATCCCCAGGAAAGAAAAATCGTCTTGTCTGAGATTGCCCGAGTGACGACAGGAGATATCATCCTTTCCTTTTACCGTTTAAATTATCTTCATCTCTTTCAGCG
>DQWD01000041.1 GCA_011042725.1 Candidatus Aminicenantota bacterium
CCTTCCAATTCGGCTTTGAGAGCATAGTCATTGGCGGGAGGAAGGGAGATAAACCTAAAATTCCCTTCAGCAGAGGTAATGGATGTCAAGGGTGCCGTCTTTGACCCGGTTAAGGTTACCGTAACCCCGGGAAGTGGGTTTCCGTCAGTGTCAACTACTTTGCCGTAAATGTTGCCCGTTCTGATCTGGGCAGAAAGACTAGCGGCCAGAAGTAACACCAACAGAAAAGTTAATGATTTACGCAATTTTTCCTCCTTATTTCTCCTTCAAGACTAGTCAAAAACCCTTTCCTTGGAACACTTTTGTGTTCCATCCCCTTGCCTTTTTTGTAAATGTTTTTACTTTACCTTATCCTTGGTTATCACCTCCTTGCCCTAGTTTCTTTTAATTTATTTCCTTCAAGACTAAAAGGATTATAAATATAAAAAAAGTATAATCCTATCCCCTTTCTTGACTGCAACTTTCTTTTTTTCCTTACCCTTATCAATTGCCCTTACCCAAAAAAAATCAATTCGTATTTTAGTTTAAATCCCTAGTCTCTTTCCCCTCACCTCTCTCTCTTTCCCGCTTTTTCTTACCTTCCATTCTTCTCCCTTAAGTTCTTTCTGAAAATTCTTATGCAATATTTATGCCATTTCTCCAAGGATTCTTTTCCCCTAATTTTTATTTGAAATCACCCCATTTTCTACTATATCAATACGAAATTTTGGATGTCATCCAAATATTCGTATTTTTTGCTTTTTTCCACGAATTTAATTATCATGGAAATCGAAAAAAAATGACTCAATCCACATCAATTAAGAAATTAATCCCTCACCTCCTTACCGCTAAAAGAATTGTTGTTCTTACTGGAGCTGGCATCTCGGCTGAATCAGGCATTCCTACTTTTCGGGGTCAAGAGGGGCTATGGAAACAATACCGAGCTGAAGAGCTGGCTACTCCTTACGGCTTTATTTCTAATCCGCGCTTGGTCTGGGAATGGTATGATTGGCGGCGACAGCTTATTGCAAGCAAAAAACCCAATCCGGCTCACAAAACCCTAGCTGAATGGGAAAACTTTTTTCCTTCTTTCCATGTTATTACCCAAAACATCGATGGGCTTCACCACATGGCTGGTTCCCACCGAATTCTCGAACTCCACGGGAACATCTGGAAGATGAGATGCTTAGATGAAGGAATCGTAATTGAAAATAGGGAGACTCCCCTCCCTGAACTTCCTCCTCACTGCCCCCATTGCCACGGTCTTCTCCGTCCCCATGTGGTCTGGTTTGGAGAATCATTGGATGGAACTGTACTCAGTGAAGCTTTTCAATTATGCCAAGAATGTGAGGTTATCATCTCGGTCGGCACCTCGGGAGTTGTTCAACCGGCTGCTTCCCTCCCCGTAGCGGCTACTCAAAATGGGGCTCTCCTGGTGGAGATAAATTTTGAGCCTACTCCTTTAACCTCGTTGGCCCAGTTTAGCTTCTTAGGTAAAGCCGGCGAAATCCTCCCTCAAATTCACCAAGCCCTCCTTGAAGCTCACCGAAAAAGGACTCTCCCTTCAAAAAAATCAAGCGCTAAAAAAAGTAGTCCCCAAAAAAAGTAACCATGAGTTATCTTTATCTAGATGCCTTCTCTGGGGTGAGCGGCGACATGTTCTTGGGCGCCCTTCTTGACCTGGGGTACCCGGCTGATAAGTTTAAACAAGCCATCTCCCAGCTTGAATTGCCCCTTAGAATAGAAATAGCAAAAGTAAAAAGATCATCTTTAGCTGCTACCCAAGTCAAAGTTGAGCTAGGTCAGAGTCCTTCGGCACCAAGAGACTTGGCAGCAATAAAAAAAATTATTAAGGCTTCTCCTTTCTCTAGCTCAGTCAAAGATAAAGCCCTAGCTGTATTTAGTAATCTTTTTCAAGCCGAGGCTAAAGTGCACGGTGAAGCAGTCAGCAAAACTCATCTCCATGAAGCCGGGGCAGACGATGCTTTGGTCGACATTTTGGGAACATGTTACCTGCTCGAAGAACTAGAGGTGGACAAAATTATAGCCTCCCCTCTTAATCTTGGACGAGGCTGGGTTAAAACTGCCCATGGCCATCTTCCTGTTCCGCCGCCAGCCGTAGCCGAATTACTCAAAAACATCCCTGTTTATTCCTATGGCGCTGAGAACGAATTAGTTACCCCCACCGGAGCCGCCTTAGTCCGGACTTTGGTTACTGAGTTCAATGCCTTTCCTCAACTCCCTTATCAATATATTGGCTATGGAGCAGGGAGTCGTAACTTCCCCCCCTTGCCCAACATCCTCCGCGTTTTTATGGGAAAAAGTAATGACCCTTCCCTAGAGGAACAAATCTTTCAGCTCGAGACCAATATCGATGACTCTACTCCCCAAGTACTGGGTGCTTTCCTGGAAAAGGCCCTCCAGCTCGGGGCTCGAGAAGCTTTTTTGACCCCGGTCATCATGAAAAAAAATCGACCAGGAACAAAACTCACGATATTAGCGGAAAGAAAAAACATCGATCATCTTACGCAAGCAGTTTTTGAAGAAACATCCACCATCGGGCTGAGAATATTCCCGGTAAAAAGAATTGTGCTCGAAAGAGAAGTCCAAACAATTAAGGTCTTCGATGAAAAAGTTAGAATCAAAATCTCCTATCTAAGAGGCCAAAAAGTTAATATCCAACCCGAATTTGATGATTGCTTAAAGATAGCCAAAGCCAAAAAAATCCCCTTAAAAAAAGTTTTAGAAGAAGTCAAAAAGCATATTTTCTGAAAAAGATAATTCTCATTCCAGCTAAATCCTCAGGGACGCTCAGCCGCAAAGAATCGATTAAAATAGAAGCAGTCAAAATGACAACAATAAGGCATCAAAATGATTGATTATGCATCTGCTAAAAAAAAGACTAATAAATTTAAACTTGCTGAATATCTATTTTCATACTAAACTTTGTTAACTAAAAGAAATTTGCCTAATTTATAACTTGTTGCTCAATTCATAAAAGAAAAAGAACAACAATAAAGAGTTGATAAAGGTGGAGATGATGACCGATAGGTTACCAATTTTAATGGAGAAACTTGGTCGAAGTCACACAAAAAGCTAAAGAGAGTATGGGTATATGAGTGAGATAGTGCTTGGAGTAAGTAAGTAAGTAAGTAAGTAAGTAAGTAAGTAAATAGTAGTAGATATTGGTTGCTAAATAAAAAAAATTTAAGCAAACAAATAATAGATAGATAGATAGATAGATAGATAGATAGATTGATTGATTGATTGATTGATTGATGAAAAGGATAAATAATATTACATCATAAAGGCTAGTAAGGAGAGAACGTTGGATATAAAAAAAATAGAAAAAGGAGTCCGACTCATCCTGGAAGGAGTGGGAGAAGACATTGACCGTTCCGGAATAAAAGAAACACCTCAACGGGTAGCACGAATGTTTCAAGAGATCTTAGGTGGCCTTGAGGAAGACCCGGGATCCCATCTAAAACCGATTCAAGGAGAAAAACATGATGAAATGGTCCTTATTAAAAACATTCCTCTCTACTCCATGTGTGAACATCACCTCCTTCCCTTTGCCGGAGTTGCCCATGTGGCTTATATCCCCAAGGGAGGTCGAATTGTTGGGTTGAGCAAAATTGCTCGAGTGGTGGAAGCCCTTGCTCGCCGGCTTCAAGTTCAAGAACGGTTGACTAAACAAATCGCTGATCTCATCCAAGAGCGTCTGAATCCATTGGGAGTTATGGTGGTGATCGAAGCCGAACATATGTGTATGTCGATGCGAGGAGCAAAGAAACCAAAATCAATTACCGTGACTTCTGCTGTGCGGGGGTCATTCCGGACAAATCCAGCCACACGAGCAGAAGCTATGACTCTGATAAGAGGAGGTCCGACCAGTGGTCGAGAAACAGGCTAAGCCATCTAACCAGCCAAAAAAATTCTACATTACTACTCCAATATATTATGTCAATGATATTCCTCATATTGGTCATGCCTACACGACAATTATTGCTGACTCTATAACCCGGCATAAGAAATTAGCCGGATATGAAGTTTATTTTCTAACTGGGACAGATGAACATGGGCAAAAAATCGAAAAGTCAGCCGCGGAAAAAGGCTTATCTCCATTAGAATTAGCCGATAAAGTTGTCGGCCGCTTTAAACAACTCTGGAAAGAACTGCTTATCAATTACGATTTTTTTATCCGCACCACTGAGCCTTTCCACGAAAAGGGAATCCAGGAAATTTTCCAACGACTAAAAGAAAAAGGAGATATTTACAAAGGAATTTATAAAGGCTGGTATTGTGTATCTTGTGAAAATTTCTTAGCTGAAGATATTCCTCAAGATGAAGATGGTCTAAAAACCTGTCCTGATTGTGGTCAAAAAGCTAATCAAGTAGCTGAAGATTGTTATTTTTTTCGTCTTTCAGCCTATCGGGATAAACTTTTAACTTTTTATCAGCAAAACCCTAACTTTGTTCGCCCCCCAGCCCGAATGAATGAAGTAGTAAGCTTTGTTCGCCAAGGACTCAAAGATCTAAGCATCACTCGCACTACTGTCAGATGGGGCATCCCCGTACCTGGAGATCCTGAACACACTATTTATGTTTGGTTTGATGCTCTTCATAATTATTTAACAGGAATCGGTTACGGTTGGAATAAGGAACTCTTTGCGAAATTCTGGCCAGCTGACATTCATCTTATTGGTAAAGATATTCTTCGTTTCCACGCTATATTCTGGCCGGCGTTTTTGATGGCGGCCGGTTTTCCCTTGCCCCATTGTGTTTTTTCTCATGGCTGGTGGCTCAAGGATGAAACCAAAATGTCCAAATCAAAAGGTAATGTTCTAGACCCCAGCCTTATCCTTGAAGACTTCGGCCCTGACCCTCTTCGTTATTTTCTTCTTCGAGAAGTCCCCATTGGATTGGACGGAAATTTTTCCCATGAAGGATTCCTCCATCGGGTTAATTCTGACCTAGCCAATGATTTAGGAAACCTCGTCCACCGAACTTTAACTATGATTAACAATTATTTTCAAGGAAACTTAAATGAAGTGGGAGATGAAACGAGTCTAGATCAAAATCTCCAGGCAGCCTTTGAGAAAGCTAAAAGCCAAGTCATCGCTCATTATGATGACTTAGCCATTAATCGAGCCTTGGAGGAAATTTGGGTTTTTGTTAATCAAGTTAACAAATATTTAGCTGAAAATGAACCCTGGAAAATTGCTCGCCGCCCAGAAAAACGACCTCGCTTAGCCCGTATCCTTTATCAAGCTGGCTGTGCTCTCCGGGGAATTGCTCTTCTGATTTATCCAGTCATGCCTGCTTCCGCTACTAAAATTTGGGAAATGCTTGGGGAAAAGACAAAGCTCACCGATAGGCACTATGACCAATTTCGATTTGACGGCTGGGAGAAAGGACTGAGGATATCTCCTCCTAAACCTCTTTTCCCCCGAGTTAAACTGGAAGATTTTATAAAAGGGAAGAAAGCTCAACAGCCACCCCCTAAAAAAACTCCTAAGGAGGAAAAAATGGAGATGATTAGCTTCGATGAATTCATGAAAATTGACCTCCGCGTCGGTGAAATTCTTACCGTGGAAAAAGTGGAAGGGACTAAAAAACTTTATAAGATTCAGGTGAGTCTGGGAGAAGAAACAAGACAGATGGTCTCGGGAATTGCCGAGGAATATAAGCCAGAAGATCTCACCGGCAAGAAAGTCGTCGTGGTGGCCAATCTTAAACCCGCGGTGATTCGCGGCATCGAATCTCAAACCATGCTTCTGGCCGCGGATGTCAACGGCCAAGCAGTCATTCCTTTTTTCATCGAAGACGTACCAGCTGGCGCTAAAGTAAGATAACTTAGCAAAAACATAGTTTTTTCTCCCCTGGTCAATGAAAAGTTTTTCCCCAGAGTAAGTAACATAAAAATAAAGGAATCTGAAGTTGAATTCTAGCCAAAATCCAGTTCTTTGCCAATTTTTAAACACTCCTCTGTTCTTTGTTGTTGCAACTATTCTTTTCGGGATACTCATGGCTTTTTTTCGATGTCGATTTAATAAAAAAAGGCAATGAAATTTACAATCAATTCTATGGCCTTCCCTATGGTTTTTCTCAACTAGTGAGTCGATTAAAATGGAAAAATAAAACCTAAAATGAAGACTAAATTGAGGGCTCGCCTAATTATCTGGCTAGCTATTTTGCTGCCTCTTTTTCTTCTTTTCTTTTCTCTCAGTTTGGGGACTTACCCCATTTCTCTTTCTCAAGTTCTCAAAACTATAGCGGCTCCTTTTTTCTCCTCCCTTGAGGTTCCACAATCTCTCTCGGCTATCATTTTCCATATTCGTCTCCCTCGGCTGCTGTTAGCTCTTTTAATTGGAGCATCTCTTTCTGTATCAGGTGCTTCTCTGCAGGCAATTTTCAAAAACCCTCTGATCAATGAATATATTCTTGGTCTCTCTTCCGGCGCAGCCTTCGGGGCGGCGTTGTCTTTAGTCTTTCTTGGTCAAAACTTCCCTCCCCAACTGGCTGCCTTTATTTTTGGCGTGTTGGCAGTAGGAGGGGTCCTCATTATTGCTGGTCAATCAGAAACTCATTTAATCACCCTTATTCTTACGGGGGTGATTATGACGGCTTTCTTCTCGGCACTCCTCTCCTTAGTGGAGTTTTTCGCCAGCCCTTATGCTCTTCAATCTCTCTTTTTCTGGCTCATGGGCAATCTCTCTTTAGCCACTTGGAAAGACATTCTCTTGGCCGGGCCATTGATGGTTTTAGGGGTCGTTATCCTTACTCTTTTGCGGTGGCGAATGAATGTTCTATCTATGGGTGATGAGCAGGTAAAAGCTCTTGGCATCAATCTCCGCCGCGAAAAAATCATCGTTATCCTGGCGGCGACCTTGGCTACGGCGGCAGCCACCTCCGTTGCGGGCATTATCGGTTGGGTGGGATTAATCGTTCCTCACTTAGTTAGAATGGCCATTGGCCCTGATAATCGATGGATCATCCCCCTCTCGGCTTCAGTTGGAGGCGGATTTCTCATCTTAGCTGATGATTTAACCCGCACCATTGCTGCCTTTGAAATCCCCATCGGTATTTTCACTAGCCTCGTGGGTATTCCCCTTTTCATCGTGCTTCTTAAAAAAACCCAGCGAGTGTGGCTATGAAGATCAAAATCAAGGAGCTCAACTTTAACTATCCCAACTTTTATCTTCACGTTCCCGAACTGACCTTCGAGAAAGCTCAAGTGGCTTCTATCGTGGGGCCCAATGGAGCGGGGAAGACAACTCTTTTGAAATGTTTAAGTGGTATCTTCACTCTTCCGCCGCAGACTGTCTGGATCAATGGCCTTGATTTAGCTTCTCTTAAAGGGGCCAAGCGGGCACGGCTGATCAGTTACGTCCCTCAAGAATTAAGCTCGATTTTTAACTATACGGTTCTAGACTTTGTCCTCATGGGCAGAGCCGCTTTCCTTAATCCCCTCTCACTTCCCAGCCAAACCGATAGAAAACTGGCCCACGAAGCATTAGCTTACATTGGGATGGCTGATTATGCTCAAGGCTCACTGTTTGAACTTAGTAGCGGCGAGCGTCGTTTAGTGCTTATTGCCCGAGCGCTGGCCCAACAGGCCCAAATTCTTTACCTTGACGAACCAACCACTTTTCTGGATCCTAAACACGAAATCGAAGTGCTGGACTTAATCAAGAAATTGAGCCGGGATAAGGGAAAAACAATTATCATCACTCTCCATAATCTGGAAATGGCCCTTGAATATAGCGACTTTATTGTTTTTCTCAAACAAGGCCAGGTTGTCGCTGCCGGAGAGCCAATTCAAATCTTAAGCGAATCCCTTCTGGAGAAAGTATACGACCTCAAAATTCAAATTGTCGATTGGAACGGGAAAAAATTTTTAGTTAAGAAAAACA
>DQWD01000255.1 GCA_011042725.1 Candidatus Aminicenantota bacterium
AGTTGTCTCCTGGGAATTGAAGTATGTCCAAATCAACCCTTTTGTCCTATTAGCAAAAAACTTTCTGAACTACAGAATTATATTGATAATTTCTTAAAAAACATAACTTTACAAGACTTACTAGAATTTAGAGGAGAAATGCTTAAAGTAAATAAAGAGGGGAATTAAATGCTATTTTCGCAGGGGGTAATATGAAATTTTTTATTGAACGATTTCATTTTCTCTTTAAATCAACAAAGGGACTTGTCTTGGTGGCAATTGCCATGATTTCGCTTGTTACAGCAATATGGGGAACTTTATCCGGTCCGCTGGCTGAGTGGGGAATCAAAGATGTTACTGTTCGTCTTCTGGGTATGAAATTAAACCCGGTTCAGCGAGAAGGACGCATAATTATGCTTTATCATGCCATTGCCATGGCTGTAATGGCAATTGAAGTTTATTTTATAACTTCTATTGTTCAAATAAAAAAACATCGTCAGAGCATTATCAATGCAACCGTCACGGTAGGTTATCTCTGTGCGATGATCTTTGGTCTTGGTTTTGCTTATTTTGGTTATAATTGGACTTTTCATGGCTTATTTCTTTTTGGTCTCTCTCTTATCTTCTTTTCTGGAATTCTGTTAGCCGAAGCTTTATGGCCTTGGAGAAAGGAATATCGCGTAAGCAATCTGGAATATGCCCATACAAAGAAAGGAGTGGACCTTGAAAGAATTGCGTTTTTTGCGATGACCCTTTCTGCTCTTGGCTCAGCTATGTTTGGAGCTGTGGCCGGCTCTTACTGGGGACAAGGTCATCAAACCTTTTTAGCCGAAAATCTAATACGAATTCCTTATAAAACACCTTTTGAACTGGCTGTTATCGGCCACCTTCATATCATGCTCACTTTAATTGCCGTGGCAATTACACTTGTAGTAGGGCGATGGTTTGATTTTAAAGGTGTTTTCCATAAAATTGCAATGCCCTTAATGATCATCGGGATAATTATCATTACTATCGGGGTATGGATAATTGTTCCTTATCGCCCCATTGCTCATACAATCATTTATGTGGGCTCTGTTTTCATTATGCTCGCGGCTCTTATGTTAGTTATTTATGGGTGGAAGAAACTCATTCATGATAGATTAACTGAACAAGGCATAACTAAAGCTGGATTCTGGCGAAGTTTTAAGGCCCTCCTCCACGACCCAATAAAGTTTGGACCTTTATGGCAAATGGTATTTATGAATTTTACTGTGAGTGGAGTCGGAATATTCATGGCGGCAAAACTGGATGAAATTTTCCGCGTGTGGCCTCTTCGAGAGGAAAGAATTGTATTAACCGGTCATTGGCATGTGCTCGCGGGGATAATTGCCACCATAATTATGATGTACTATGCCGATATTGTTGGATTAAAAGGTAAAATTCGAAAATGGTTCGGTTGGATTTTGATTATTGGTTCAGATATTGCCTTTGCCTCAGCAACTTTATTTTCTTTAAAACGTCTTTTTGTCAAACAATATTTTCAGGAACCTTTTACTAAGTGGTCGATGCTATTTTTGGAAATAGGGCTTGCCTCTGTTCTTATAATTCTGGCCATGTTATTACTGTGGCGTTTATTTGATTTGTTTAAAAAAGAAGGGGTTTGGAAAAAGGAACTTATTAGTCCAAAACTTGAGGCAAGTAAAACCACTGTTCTTCCCGGAGTCTCTGAGGAGGGAAAACAATGAGAAAAAGAATGTTTTTTATCCTCGTGATTTTATTAATGCTTATGCTAAACCAGTCATGTGAACAGAGCAATTTTCCCCTTCATCTAGAGATTCCATATATTGAAACAGGTGTCGATTACAATGAGTGGGCCTTGATTCCAGCAGGAGAGTTTTATAGTGGGCAACAAAATAACTTAGGCAAAATTGATTATGATTATGAAATAATGATTACCGATGTTACAAATGAACAATATGCCAAGTACCTGAACGAAGCTCTTAAAAAAGGAACGGTAAAAATAGAGAACAATAAAGTTATGGGTTACTATCCTGGTGAGAGATTTGATGGGCACAAACATGAACAGCAAATAAAAGCAGGTTATTGGATTTATGTTCCTCTGGATGAACCGGGGGTTCGCCTAAAATTTAATGGGGAGGGATTTACTGTTGACAAAGGTTTTGAAAATCATCCAGTAACAATGATAACCTGGTTTGGAGCTAACGCCTACTGCGAATTTTATGGATGGGATTTACCCTCAGAAATGGAATGGGAAAAGGCAGCAAGGGGCACTGATACAAGGGCTTATCCCTGGGGGGATGAAATTAATGAACATTTAGCAAATTATAATAGAAGCAATAAATTAATTCGCAAACTTTTTGGACTTGACAGCGGAATCACCACTCCAGTTGGTTTTTTTAATGGGAGAGAATACAAAGGATTTCAAACCAAGAACGCGCAAAGTCCTTATGGATTATATGACATGGCCGGAAATGTCTGGCAATGGACAAGAGATGATTATCCTGATATGAGTGACAGATTTATGAGAGGCGGAAGCTGGGCAAACTATGATTATAATCTTCGGATATGGGCTCGCAATAGCTCCAGGCCTGATTATTATGCAATAAATGTGGGATTTCGATGTGTTCGAAAAGCAAGTCAAAAGAATGAGGCAAATTAAAATATTGAAATATTGAGAAAATGAAAATAATCAGGAAAGAACTAAAATTTTACTGGACCATGATCAAGCCTCTTCAGACGGGTTTACTTTTACTTACTGGTATAACAGGGTTTATCAGTTCCCGGTGTTCCGTGATAAACTTTGTCAAGTTTTCCGGTTTAACCCTAAGCCTTTTCCTAACAATAGCAGGGACTACTATTCTAAACATGGTATTTGACCGTGACATAGATTTAAAAATGTTAAGAACCATGCGGCGACCTATTCCTTCCGGCAAGGTCAAGGTAAAGGAAGCTTTGCTTATGGGGACAATTATGTGTCTTATCGGGTTAATTCTGGCTTTCATGCTGTCACTTCTTTACGGGATTCTAATTTTCGCGGGTATTCTTTTTGATATACTTGTTTATACCATATTGTTAAAGAGAAAAACTTCCTGGTCAATTTTCTGGGGGGGAATTTCTGGGGCTATGCCCATCCTGGCGGGTCGAACTTTGGGAACCGGCTCCATCGATACCATAGGAATTATGTTTGCCCTTTCAATATTGCTCTGGATTCCAACTCATATTATGACTTTCAACATGCTTTATTTTAATGATTACAAAAATGCAGGCATCCCAACATTCCCTTCTAAATATGGATTCAAAAACACGCGAATGGTAATCGCTCTTTCCAGCATCGGAGCTTCAATTGCCATTGGCATAGGAATTACAGCGCTTGGTCTTTCATGGGGATATTTGCGTCTTCTGGCTATCCTTTCAGCCGGGCTGCTCGGACTGGCCATTATGAGTGTTTTAAAGCCTTCTGAGAAAATAAATTTTGGCCTGTTTAAATACGCCTCTTTATATATGTTAATTGCCATGTTACTGACTACAATTGGATCCGTTTCATGAGTAAAATTTCTATTCCGGACCGAATACTTTTATTCCTTACAGCTCTTGTTTCCGGATATTACGTAATTAATGGCCTGGAAAAGTATCAAGGAATTGTTACTCTATATTTTACAATCGCCTTTGGTATTTTAATAATCACAGCCATATTTTTGACTATATTCAGTTTTGAAATTTTGAAGGAACCAGTAATTGTTGTTATGGCTACTTTTATCCCTCTTGCCTTGTCCCTGGGGTTGATTTATAAATATTTGCAGGAATATCACTTGCTTTATCTATTTTTTTCTATGGGAGGACTCTTATCCATCTTAATAACCAGATATTTAGCTCCAAAAAGAGTGGCCACCTTAGCCCTTATTATTGTGCATGGGATTTCAGGGATAATTATTTTCCTTTTACCAATAATTATCTATACCAAAGGAATTTCCTCTTTTTATTTTTTACTGGTGGGAGTTGGGGGTGGATTGATCAGTTTGGGAGGAATATTGCTCTCTACTTTAAGGTTTACCAAACCAATACTGGCCGCGGAGAAGATAAATGCTCTTCTCCCAAAGCTGTTATTTTTGGCTTCTTTGGGATTTGTAATAGGGTTATCACTTGAATAATAAATTTTAAAAAGGAGGTCAAAAAATGACAATCTTAGACCGTATCTTTTTGTTAGTCACAGGGTTAATTGCAATTTACCTGATTGTCTACTTCGTTAAAAGACAGAAAGACTCAACTACTGCTTGTTCCTGTAATATCTATTACCTAATTTCTTTTGCTGTATTACTAGTTGCCGGACTGCTGCTGATTATTTTTGGATGGAACGCCTTGGGTAATAATTTTGTGGCCGTGGTAGCGGGTTTAATTCCTTTCGGGCTTGCCAGCGGATTGATTTCCAGATTTTACCCGAAACATGAAAAATGGTATTTGACTCTTATGATCATTGGGCTAATTTTAATTACTGTAACTCGATATGCTAATTTAGTAACAACAGCTAAAATTGTATATCCCTTGTTCCACGCTATTGCGGGTTTAACAATTTTCTTTCTCCCCATCTTTGGGATTACTGCCGCTAAAGTAAAAGGTTCATTTATATGCGTGACCATTGGCGGGGCTTTAATTGGCCTCGGAGGAATTGCCCTTGCTTTTCTCAAAGCTGGAAAACAATTGCTTTTCTTTTCCCAAGATTTTGTATTAATGATATTAGCCCCATTACTTTTCCTGACCGCCCTGTTTTTTGCAATTGGTTTTATTAAAGGCGAAGCCTAAAAGTAAAATATACATATAACGGTTAACTAAATACCCCCCGCTCATCTCTTTCCTTGCTCGCCCACCGAAAATTAAATAAAATAGCACCAACTTGTCATGGCTATTTTATTTTCAGCCACCATCATCTCCAAGGAGGCACTTTAATGTCAAATAAAATGTCTTTCGGCCTTATTTTATGCTTGGCCTTCCTCCTGGCCTTAACCACCCTAACTACTCTTTCCTCATCCACTACATCCCCTAATTCTCCTCCTGACTGGGAAAACCCGACTGCCATCGGCCTTAACAAGGAACCTCCTCATTGCACCCTGATGCCTTATGATGATTTTCAAAACGCTCTTGATTGCCAGCGTTTCCGCTCCGCCTACTGCCTCCTGCTTGATGGCCACTGGAAATTTAAGTTCTCCTCACGCCCTGAGGAGCGACCGACGGAGTTTTACCTACCCGATTATGATGTCAGCTCCTGGGATGAAATTCCCGTCCCCAGCAACTGGCAACTTCTCGGCTACGATAAACCTTACTACTTTAATTCATCCTACGTTTTCAAACGCAATCCCCCTTTCGTTGAACACCAAAAAAATTCGGTTGGCTCCTACTGCCGCACTTTCACTGTGCCCGCCCGCTGGAGGGGACGCCAGGTTTTTCTTCACTTCGATGGCGTGGAATCAGCCTTCTACCTCTGGATAAACGGCCAGCTCGTTGGTTACAGCCAGGGAAGCCGCACCCCGGCTGAATTTAATATTACGCCTTACCTCCAGGAAGGAGAAAACACGTTGGCCGTGGAAGTCTATCGCTTCTCCGACGGGTCCTACCTGGAATGCCAAGATTACTGGCGACTAAGTGGTATTTTCCGTCATGTCTATCTTTTCTCCACCCCGGCTGTTCATGTCCGCGATTACGAGCTTCGCTGCGACCTCGACCAGGATTACCGCGATGCCTTCCTCGAAGTCACGGCCCGTATTCACAATTATGGCCTCGAAGCGGCCTGGCATCCTTCCCTGGAAGTTAAAATATTTGATGAAAACCAGGTGGCTCTTCCTCTTGACCCACCCCTAAAAGCTGAAAGCGTTTACCTTGCTCCGGGTGAAGAAAGTGTCCTTCGCCTGCGCACCACTGTTGCTAACCCTAAAAAATGGACTGCCGAAACGCCAAACCTCTACACCGTGGTTCTGGTCCTTCGCGACCGCGAGGGCCACCTTCTTGAATTCTTGAGCACAAAATACGGTTTCCGAGAGGTGGCCATCAAAAATAAACAACTCCTAGTCAACGGCCAGCCCATCCTCATTAAAGGCGTTAACCGCCACGAGCACGATCCCGACACCGGCCACTTCGTCAACGAAGAATCCATGCGACAGGACATCATTCTGATGAAGCAACACAACATCAATACCGTTCGCACCTCCCACTATCCCGATGACCCTCGCTGGTATGAGCTCTGTGATGAATACGGCCTTTATATTATTGATGAAGCCAACATTGAATCGCATGGCATGGGCTATAAACCTGATGTTACCCTGGCCAATCGCCCTGAGTGGAAAAAAGCCCATCTCGACCGCATCGAGCGCATGGTGGAACGCGACAAGAATCATCCTTGCGTGATCATCTGGTCAATGGGCAATGAAGCTGGTGATGGCACTTCGTTTGAGGAAGCCAGCTGGTGGATTCATCACCGCGACCCTACCCGGCCTGTCCACTACGAGCGGGGGGAACTGCGGCCCCATGTTGACCTTTTTAGCCCGATGTATTCCTCCCCTGCACGCATCGAAAAATACGCCACCGGCCAACCTGATCGCCCCCTCATCCTCTGCGAATACGCTCACGCCATGGGGAATTCAGTCGGCAATTTAATTGACTACTGGAAAATAATCGAAAAATACCCGGTCCTCCAGGGTGGCTCCATTTGGGATTGGGTGGACCAGGGATTGCGCAAAAAGACAGCCGACGGCCGTAAGTTCTGGGCTTATGGTGGCGATTTCGGCGAAGGCGACAGTAACCGAAATTTCTGTATCAACGGTTTGGTAATGCCTGACCGCTCCGTCACTCCCAAACTCTTGGAAGTGAAAAAAGTTTATCAAAATATCGGGATCAGCGCCGATAATCCTGGTGACTTAGCCCAGGGAAAAATTCGTATCCAGAACAAATATTTTTTCACTAACCTCGACAAATTCCAGGTAACTTGGGAAATAACCGAGGACGGAGACCGTATTCAATCAGGAAAGGTTGGTCCCTTCTCGATTCCACCCCAAGAAAGCCAGGTGGTAAAAATCCCCTTTACTCCGCTCCAACCCCGGGCGGGTTGCGAATATTGGCTCATCGTGCGCTTCCGGCTGGGCGAAGACACTTCCTGGGCCAAGGCTGGGCACGTGGTAGCCGAAGAACAGCTTCAACTTCCCTTCTCAGCTCCGGCGCCTCCGTTCGAGGAAGAAGGCCTGCCAGCACTTGACCTTAAGGAGACAGAAGAATCTCTCTTGGTTTCCGGCCCCAATTTTAATTTGCGGTTCAATAAGGCCACGGGGCTTCTTGAATCTTGGAAATACCAGGGACGAGAGCTTATCCTCAAGGCTCCCACTCCCAACTATTGGCGTGCCCCTACCGACAACGACCACGGCAACGGCATGCCCAAACGATGTGCCGTGTGGCGCCAAGCTAGCCAAGAGCGCAAGCTAGCTTCTTTTCAAGCCCACCGACTTTCCGCTTCGGCGCTGAAGATCCAAGTCGCCTACTATCTGCCTGCGGTGGAGAGCCATCACTGGGTTGATTACGTACTTTATGGAAGTGGCGATATCCTGGTAACCAATCGCTTTCAACCCGGCAAGAAGAAGCTGCCGGAAATGTACCGTTTCGGCCTGCGTCTCCAGATTCCCGGCGAATTTGAGAAGCTGGAATACTATGGCCGTGGGCCCCACGAAAATTACTGGGATCGGAAGACCAGCGCCTTTGTTGGCCACTACCGAAGCACAGTCACCGACCAGTTTGTTCCCTACGTCAGTCCCCAGGAAAACGGCTATAAAAC
>DQWD01000123.1 GCA_011042725.1 Candidatus Aminicenantota bacterium
CTCTTCCAAGATCTTCTCCCAGCGGTCGTTGATGTTCATCAAACATGCGTCCACAATTTTCGCATATTAGAAAAGGCTGCCCTTTTTTAAGCGGAAAAAGGGGAATAAAGAATAGATTAAAGTAATGATCAATTCGCTTGAGCCGAAGCCGAAAAGCCCCGCAAGCAGGGCAGAGTTGAGGTTGTTCATCTAGCGTCTTGGTTTTCGGATGAACACCGCCGATAAAAACAAACATTTTTTAACCTTTAACAATATATAACAATAGATGGTTGTTTTCCAGAGGAATCCTTGGTTAAGGCCGGAATTAAATTATCGGCTTGAAAAATAAAACCTGGGTTATCTCTTTGAAAGTCAGATAGCTCCTTATTGCTCATTTCAGCCCGAAGTCGGCCTTTAATCCAAACTTTTTCTTCAGTGAGCCTATCAAGACCAGAAATGATATTAAGAAAAGTGGATAAGATTCTTGTCTATACCCTTGTCCAGGATTTCATCCCCTTGACTTTTGGTTTGAGGAAAAATACGATGGACAAGGAAAGAAAAAGGGTGCTCAAAATCAGATTAATTGTGATCAGCTCCGACGTAGAACTAGGTTCAGGATTAATAAAAAAGCGAAGACAAGAGAAAAAGAAAACAAGATTGAAGAAATTAAATTAAAGGAGTAAGTTAAATTGGCGAGAATATGGAAGATAATTTTAATCATCATCGTCATTGACGTGGTGATTATTGCCGGGTATTTTGGTCTGCGAGCTTTATCCTCAGGAGAAGATGTTTCTCCTAACGACTTTGAATGGGTGATGATTGATGAAAATTATTCGCCAAGCAATCTCGTGGAGCAATTTATTCAGGTAGATGCCCTCCAAAAAGGAACCTTGCCCATTTATTTAAGAAATTATGACCAGAATGAGACTGTGTTAAGAAAATTTCGTGGTTCTCGCTTTGCCGGTCCGAAACGGGCGGAGTTAAATATGATGTTTCCAGGCTTGGAAGACTGGCTCTTGGTTGACATTAGATATAAAGTTAGTCAACCCCGCGAAAGAGAAGTAACTAGGGCGGTGCTTTATGTCATGGTTAAAGGGGAGTGGATGGTTGGTGATAGTGGTCAGATCATTTGGAAAAAGTAGATATTTAATTTTGGTCTAGGGGAGACTTAACTTTAAGAGTAATAAGGCTAGAAAAGTTTTCTATTGAGAATTGCCTGTTGAGGTTGAGAAAGTTTTTATCCAGAGCAAAAAATAGAAAGAGAAATTAGAAAGATAAGGAAACTAAAATGGTGCGAAAGATTAAACGTTTGGCGGTTCTAACTCGAGATTGCTCGGGAGTCAATGCTGCCCTCAGGGCCGTGGTGCGTACTGCCGACTCAATGGGAATTGAAGTGTGGGGTGTAATTCGGCATTACGCCGGGTTAATCAAGGGTGATTTTTGCCACCTTTCTCGAATTGATGTGTCCGGTATTCTTAACAACGGAGGCACCATTCTCAGGACCTCGAGATGTAAAGAATTCATGACCGAAGAAGGCCAAAGGAAAGCCTTGGCTCAAATCCAGAACCATAACATTGATGCTCTGGTTGTTATCGGCGGTAACGGTTCTTTGGCTGGAGCCCATGTTTTGGCGACAAAATACGGAGTTCAAGTAGTGGGCATTCCGGCCACCATTGACAATGATATCAACGGAGTGGAGATGAGCATTGGAGCGGATACCGCCGTTAATGTGGCCATGGAAGCTATCGATAAGATCCGCGACACAGCCTTTAGCCTCGAAAGAATTTTTGTGGTTGAGGTCATGGGTCGCAAAAGTGGCTATATTGCTTCTCAAGTTGCCTTAGCTGGGGGATGTGAGGAATTATTAATTCCGGAAGTAAATGATGACTTTTCTACTCTGTTGGCGAATATCAAAGAGGGAAACCAAAGGGGTAAGGTAAGTTGGATTATTGTCGTGGCTGAAGGGAGAGCCAAGGCCCATGATGTAGCCCAAAAGATTTCTGAAGCCACCGGGCTAGAAACCAGGGTAGCAGTGCTTGGCCATATTCAAAGAGGAGGGAGACCAACAGCCTTTGACCGCATTTTAGCGGCTCGATTGGGAAATTATGCTGTTCAAGTGCTGGTTGAGGGAGTGACCGACGTTTGTGTGCGCCTGAAGACGGGAGAGTTGGGGGTGATTCCGCTGGAGGAAGCCATTCAACCAAAGGATTTTGACTTTGTAACTGAAGCGGCCTTAATTAAGATTCTAACTTAGAATTGAAGAAAGGGTGGGCCGGAAAGGAAAAAAATGAATCGAAATGAGAGAGAGGCGATTGAAAAAGTTACCCAATATCTAAAGAAGTTAGAAATTCCCTTTACTCTTCACCGCCATCCCCCGGTTTTTACGGTCGAAGAGGCCAAGAAATATTGGCAAGGCATCAATGGTGCTCATTGCAAGAATCTTTTTTTAAGAAATAAAAAAGGGAATCGCCATTATTTAGTGATTGCCCCCATCGATTGCCGGGTAGATTTAAGAAAGTTAACCCACCGTCTGGGAGAAGATAGATTAAGTTTTGCTTCGTCGCAGCGCCTCGAGCGTTATCTAGGGCTTTCGCCTGGGGCAGTTTCACCTTTTGGCCTTCTTAACGATCAGGCTAAGGAGGTGAGGGTTATAATTGATCAAAGCCTCCAAGAAGCCAATTACGTTAACTTTCACCCTAACACTAATACAGCCACTTTAAATTTACGTTGGACTGATTTTTACAAATTCCTCCAAAACCTGAATTATCATCCCCTCTTTGTGAATCTTGGGGGTCGGGCCGCACCAACTAGTTGATAATGAATAAATTAACTGCTGTTACCAGCTAAATAATGCCCTAAAACGCGATTTTTGGGGCTAAAATTCGCGTCAAAGCTCAAACCTGGCCTAAAAAAGAAAATTGATTCATTTTTCTTTTGGTGCTAGGTAAAGAAGTAACAGGCACTATATTACTATATTAGTCGGTTGTCTTGAAAATCCCGCAGGCCAAAATAAGGTGCTAGTCAGCATTTTTCCATGTTCGGTTTAGGCTCGGTTTAGGATCACCAACTTGACAATAAAACCAAAAAAGGTATCAATGGTCACTGAATGTTGATCCCTTTTGGCCATTGAAAAATGACCCCCATGGTTGATTTTTTCATGATAATTAAGCCTCTTTTTCTTTATTGAGCCTCTTTTTCTTTAATCAGAGGCATACTTCAGCGAATTCCCGGTTGATTTTGTTTTTAGGATGGGTGAAAATATTTGGTGAAAAGTCCCAGTAAAGATAAGCCCGATGGTTGATAGAAGCAAAAGTAGACGCTACCAAAAGCACATCCTTCTACCTCAGATTGGTCCGGAGGGTCAACGAAAGCTGAGTCAGTCCTCGGTAGTAGTGATTGGCTGCGGGGGATTAGGATGTACTTTGGCTCTATATCTGGTTCGAAGCGGAGTCGCTCGCATCGTTTTGGTTGATCGCGATTGTGTTGAGTTGGATAACCTTCATCGGCAAGTTTTGTTTACTGAAAAAGATGTTCGTTTAGGACTGCCTAAAGCCATCGCGGCCGCCAAACATCTCCAGGAGGCAAATTCAGAAGTGGAGATAATCCCGATGGTCGAAGATGTGACGGTGGACAACATAGAGGATATTATTAAGGGCGTTGATTTAGTTCTTGATGGAACAGATAACTTTGAAACCCGATTTTTAATTAATGACGCCTGCTATAAACATCAAATCCCTTGGGTGTATGCCGGAGTTGTGTCCACAAGCGGGATGGTGATGCCCATTCTTCCCGGTAAAACCCCTTGTTTCCGTTGTTTTCTTCCTCAGCCTCCGGCTCCTGGCGATGTCCCCACTTGCGAATCAGTAGGAGTCTGGGGGCCAGCGGTAGGAGTCATTTCTTCTTTTCAAGTCTCCGAGGCTTTGAAAATTCTACTAGGACGTTCCTCAGAAGTGCTAATGGGAATAGCTAACTTTGACATTTGGAGCGGAGAGTGGGAAGTTTTTTCCCTCTTAAGAAATCCTGAGTGCCCAACCTGTGGCCAGAAGAATTATGAATTCCTCCAAAAGGGAATGTTGAGAATGACTTCCCTCTGTGGCCAGGAGGCTATCCAAGTTTCCCCGGTGCAGAAAGCTTCTCTTGATCTTTCCAGCCTAGCTGAGCAGCTTAGGCCCCAAGGTAAGGTTGTTTTTAATAAGTATGTTGTTAAACTCGAAGTTCCTCCTTATGAGTTTTATGTTTTTAGGGATGGTCGAACCATCATTAAAGGTACTAGCGAAGAGCCCAAAGCTCGGCAACTT
Organism: Candidatus Aminicenantota bacterium; assembly: GCA_011042725.1. Lineage (GTDB taxonomy): Bacteria > Acidobacteriota > Aminicenantia > Aminicenantales > Aminicenantaceae > JdFR-80. Next base: position 4,278 of record DQWD01000123.1, read on the forward strand.
CTGGCTCGGTATATCGGTCTTTAAGGCATGTCTAAATGACGCTAATAAATAGAGACAAAACAATACAAATAAATGTAATTGTAAATACAAAAATTTAATTTACCGGGAGTGATCAAAAATGAAACTCGTAAGCTTTGTCGGCTTCTCCGATTCAGGGAAAACCACGGTTGTAGAACAAGTGGCTATAGAATTGAAAAAAAGAGGATATCAGGTGGGCGTAATTAAACATTGTCCTCATGGTTTTGACCTGGATAAAAAAGACTCTGATTCACACCGGATGTGGGCTGCAGGTGCTGAAGGGGTAGGAGTAGTAAGCTCTGATCAAGTGGCCATATATAAACGAACTTCGGCTCCTCAGAAACTTCGGTCAGTGGCTGAATTGAATTTCCCTCATTATGATTTTGTGCTGATCGAAGGCGGAAAGGATGAGCCAGGTTTACCGAAAATTGAAGTTTGGCGAAAGGAATTAAGTCCAAAGTTGATTACGGCCCGGGGAGAGCTTGTCGCTGTTGTCTCTGATGACCAGCCCGAAACAGACCGGCCAGTTTTTAATTTTTGCCAGCTTGAAGATCTAGTTGATTTTTTAGAAAAAAATGAAAAATTAAACCTTCCGGCCACCCATCTCTGGGTTGATGACCGACTGGTTCCTCTTAAACCATTTGTTCAAGAGATGCTAGAGGGATCTGTTTTGGGGATGGTTAAAACCCTGAAAAAGATTCCGGCAAAGCCTCGTTGGCTATCTTTATTTATTGCCTTGCAAAAAGAGAAAAATCCAAAAGAAGCAGGAAAAAAGCCGGCTGAACACTCTGAGTAAGTAAATAAATTTATCAGGCCCAAATTACGTTAGCTATGATCTGCGTTTTTCCTCCCCCGTCTTGAAGTAATCATTAAAAATTAGGTTTTGTCCCCAAGTGACGGCAAACAAAATCGAGCGAAAGACGAAGGAGAATGTCGGAGCCACATTGAAGATTTAGCCTTCCGGAACCGTCCCTCAAAGGAACCCTATCACCTCGGGCGCCGAGCGCCTATTGAGCACGGCTCGTTTAGAGTTTTGAAACTCATCTTAACAGAGAATAAAGTCCAAAGGTTCGAATTGATCGGGCGCTGTTTCGCCGGCGCCGAGAAGGGCGGTGAAGGAATGGCTCGAAAAATCAGAAACGAAGCGGAGACATTTTCCTTCGCCTTAACGCAGTAACTCATTCCCGTCACTTGGGAACAAAAGCAATTATTTATTGTATTGCCCATTTAGTTAGTTTAAAAAATAGGGTAAATATGTATTGTGTCCTCAGTTTTCCTTTCCCAGTTTTCTGAAGATAAATTAATTCTCAACTCAAAAATAAATCTATTTTAATTTCAAGAGTACTTTTCACTCTCCGCCCCCACAAGATTATTCTCATCTTATCTTTCTCTTAATCATGACAAAAAAAGGGATTATTTGTATAATCAAGAATCTGTTTTTTTGCTTTTTCCGGAGGTTAAATAGGCAGGCAAATTGATGGAAAACAAGCATCTTACCCAACGCGAAATATTTAAAATTTGGTTTCCGATGGCCGCCACTTGGTTAATGATGGCGGTCGAAGGGCCTTTTTTAGCCGCGGTCATTGCTCGCCTCAGCCAGCCAGAATTTAACCTGGCGGCCTATGGAGTAGCCTATTCTTTTGCGGTGTTGGTGGAAGCTCCAATCATCATGATCATGAGTGCCTCAACAGCATTGGTCCGCGATAATCAAAGTTTTATTCGCCTCCGGAATTTCACTTATGCCCTGAATGGGGCGCTAACTTTAATCTTGCTCCTTCTCTTAATCCCTCCCTTTTTCAACTTCCTTGCCCAGCAAATAATTGGCCTTCCGGGGGAAGTAAGCCAACGGACTTATCAGGCAGTGTTGGTGTTGCTTCCCTGGCCGGCCGCCATCGGTTATCGGCGGTTTTACCAGGGAGTTTTGATCCGTCAAGGGCTAACTCGACGAGTAGCTTATGGGACCATAATGCGCGTCCTATCGATGATGGCCATGGCGGTGGTGGGAGCCTTTTTCTTCCCTTGGGAAGGAGCCGTCATCGGGGGGCTTTCCTTGGCCACCGGAGTTACCACCGAAGCTATAGCCAGCCGATTCATGGCATATCGGGCGGTAAAAACAATTCGGGCTCAAACTTCCAATAACCCGGGAGACATGGAATTAAAATACGGCCGGATATTTACTTTTTACTACCCGTTAGCTTTGACTTCGATGTTAGCTTTGGGTGTCCAACCCTTGGTCACTTTCTTTTTGGGCCATAGCCGGATGGCGATAGAATCCTTGGCTGTTTTACCGGTCGTTAATTCCTTGGTGTTTATTTTTCGAAGTATGGGGCTTTCCTTCCAAGAAGTGAGCATTGCCCTTTTAGGAGATAAAGATAAAAATCTCAAAGCCTTGAAAAAGTTTGCCTTGAGGTTGGGGATTCTTGCTTCGGGATGTTTAACTGTTGTTGCCTTCTCTCCGTTGGCCTCTATCTGGTTTGAAAAAGTCTCGGGCCTTGCCCCTCGGCTGGCCCAGTTTTCTCTGTGGCCGACGCGGATTCTTGTCCTTATCCCGGCTTTAACGGTGCTTCTTTCTTTTTTCCGCGCCTACTTGGTTCGCCACCAGGTAACTAAACCGATTACTTTCGCCACGGCCATTGAGGTAACGACGATTGTCTCTGTTTTAATAATCAGTATCCATGCTTTTGATGTAGTCGGGATCTTAGCAGCGGCCTCGGCCATGGTTATCGGACGCTCTTTGGCGGATCTGTACTTGATCTACCCGGTGGTAAAAGTAGCCGAGCGGGTTAAAAGTTAAAAGGTTAAAAGGTTAATTTTTAATTGTTTGGTTGGAACCAATAATCTTGCCGAAGGCGAGCTTTCTTGGTTAACCTTGTTTTGCCTACTTCGAGGACTACCAGGTATTCACCTTCAGGGGCAGGGAGATATTTATAGTTAAGGTCAAACTGTCTTCCGCGCGGAGTAAAACCATATTGACGATAACGTTTAAGCATTTCTTGCATCTGCTTCTTTTCCTCGGGGGTTCGCTTGACTCTGATGGTCCAATTCCAGAAAGCCTTGTTTAATCCGGCTTTTTTAGAACCCTTGAGTTCGTTTATAAGCATATTACCGCGGTAGATGGAAATTTTAACTTCTTCTTGGGCATTATTTTTCAGGTAGTAATAAATGGTGCTGCCTAGCGGCTCACTCCGGCCATCAAAGTTTGAGGATGCGTAATTGGGGGAAGTATTACTTACCCACTTGACTTTGGGTTCGATGTTAAAAAGATGAACGTCTTTAGCTAAAACTTCAGCCTTTAATTCGACCAGAGGATAAATATCAGCAATCCAAACTCCCCGGCCGTGAGTAGCCACGATAAGGTCATTTTCCCGCGGATGAATTTTGAGGTCATGAACTGGTTGGGTGGGCATATTATTTTTCATCGAA
>DQWD01000261.1 GCA_011042725.1 Candidatus Aminicenantota bacterium
ATCCCTTTTCCTAACCAAGGGCTTTTTTCGACAAATTGAGGAAGAGCCGAAGCTTCATCAAATCGAAAATAAAGCACTAAGGAAAAGAAAAAATTAAGAAGGGAAGCAATTAGGGCGATTGTATACAAGAGTTGCTTTTTATGACGGGGAACAAAAACAATGATTAAAGCTCCACCAAGGGGAAGGAAAGTTAAAATACTCAATAAATGTTCACTCATTTTACAACAGTAAATACCCCAGAAGAATTATGGCTCCTAGCAGAATGGCTAGGGCATAATCTTTGATCAAACCCGTGTGCAGGTAGCTGATGATTTTTCCTAAAAATCCGGCCGAAGTGGCGGTTCCGTTAACAGCTCCATCAATAACCTTCAGGTCAAAATGTTGGTAGACCAACTCGGAACCTTTGATAGTGGGTTGAACAAAGATATAGTTATAAGCTTCATCAACGTAATATTTATTCACCAGCAGGCGATAAGCTCGGGGAAAACGAGCCACCATTTGATGAGGAAGAGATGGCTTTTTTAGATAAAGCACATAGGCGATGAAAATTCCAGTTAGAGCCACCACCGTGGAAGCAAGAATCAGAAGCCATTCAGTGCTCAAGCTCAAATGAACTTCTTCGTGATGGGAAATAACCGGGGTAAGAAACTTGAAGAACCAGTTAGCTTCTTTGCCCACCACCGCGGGAAGTCCAATATATCCTCCGACGATGGACAAAATTGCTAAAATTACCAGAGGGATAGTCATCACCGGTGGCGATTCGTGAATATGTTTTTTAACTTCCTCATCCATTCTTTCCGGTCCGTGGAAAGTCAGAAAGATAAGTCGGAACATGTAGAAGGCGGTCAAAACAGCACCGAATATCCCCAGGGTCCAGACTAAATAATTTCCTTGGGCGTAGGCGCTGGTAAGGATGGCGTCTTTCGAGAAGAACCCCGAAAAGAAAGGAATCCCGGAGATAGCAATAGCCCCAATTAAGAATGTTGGGTAAGTTTGAGGCAGGTATTTTTTTAAACCACCCATTTTTTGCATATTCAGCTCGCCAGAGAGAGCATGCATAACGCTTCCAGCGGCTAGAAAGAGAAGGCTTTTAAAAAAGGCATGGGTAACCAGATGGAACATCCCGGCAGCGTAAGCACCAACTCCACAGCCCATAAACATGTAACCGATCTGAGAAATAGTGGAGTAGGCTAAGACTCTTTTTATATCGTTTTGGGTTAAGGCAATGGTGCCGGCAAAAACAGCCGTAATGGCTCCGACAATAGCCACAATCTGGGCCGCAGAAGGAGTAAACGAGTAAAGATGATTTAATCTGGCCACCATATAAACACCAGCGGTGACCATGGTGGCCGCATGAATTAGAGCTGAAACTGGGGTGGGGCCTTCCATGGCATCGGGTAACCAAACATATAAAGGAATTTGGGCTGATTTTCCGGTGGCACCAACGAAAAGAAGGATAGCTATTAGAGTAGCAAGGGGCAAAGCTAATTGATGCTGGCTTAAAGCTTGATTAATAACAGTAAATTCACCTGAACCTAGGTGGGAAAAAATAAGAAATATTCCCAGGAGAAAAGCAGCATCCCCGATGCGGTTGACAATAAAAGCTTTTTTACCGGCGTTAGCCGCGGAATGTTTTTCAAACCAGAAACCAATTAAAAGATAAGAACATAGACCTACTCCTTCCCAGCCGACAAACATAAGCACAATATTGGAGGCCATCACCAAAATGAGCATCGCAAAGGTAAAAAGATTGAGCTGAGTGAAATAACGAGTATAGCTTCGGTCTTCAGCCATGTAACCGACGGAATAAACATGAATTAAAAACCCTACTCCGGTAACCACCAAGGTCATTACCGAAGATAAAGGATCGAGTTGGAGGGAAAAGTTGGCTTGGAAATTCCCGGAGAGAATCCAGGTGAATAGTTTTTTGACTAAAGGCAAGGAGGAGGAAGGAAGAGAAAGAAGATGAATAAAAGCGAAAAGAGAAAAAACAAAAGACAGCAAGACCGAAAAACAAGCTTGAAAGGAGACGTATTTCTTGGACATCAAGCGCCCGAAAAGAAGGAATAAAACTACACTAAGAGCCGGGAAAAAGGGAATCATCCAAAAATAATTAGCCATTTTAACCTTTCATTAAGTTTAAATCTTCAGTTTTAACTGTTTTTTTCTGCCGAAAGATGAGCATGACAATGGCTAATCCGATGGCTGCTTCGGCAGCAGCGACAGTAATCACAAAAAAGACGATGATCTGTCCTTCGAGAGAGGCAAAAGCTTGGGCAAAACCGATAAAAATCAAATTAGCCGCATTGAGCATAAGCTCGACAGCCATAAACATGGTGATTAAATCACGTTTGACGAAGAAAGCAATTAAGCCGATTGAAAAAAGAACAAGACCAAAAATGAAGATTAAATTTATAGGAATCATTCTTGGTTCCTCTTTTTACCTAAAACGATGGCTCCCACGAGAGCCGCCACAATGAGAACCGAGGTTATCTCAAAAGGGTAGATAAAAGTTGAAAACAACAATTCTCCCAGGTTGGCCGGTGTCCCTGCTGGAGATGCAGAAGGGGGGAAAAGTCCTCCTACGCGGAGGATAGCCAGTAATAACTCGAGGAAAAGGATTATCCCAATGATGATAGCCAATCGAGCTGGCCATTTTTTTCTTTCGGGAGGTAGTCCTTTCTTCAGGTTAATGGTCATGATTACAAAGACAAAGAGAACCATGATGGCTCCCGCATAAATGATAATTTGGACTACCGCAATAAAAGGGGCATTTAAGAGAGCAAAGATACCTCCTAATGCTGACAGGGTAACGATAAGGCAAAGAGCATTGTAAATTTGGTTTTTGAAAAAAATAAGACCTAAAGAAAAAATAATGGCGATTGAGCCAAAAAGGATAAAAAGAATTAAACCCATTTTTTGAGTTTCCCATTATATTTTTTGCTCGAAAGGGATGTCAAGAAATTTTTTATCAGTCTAGGGTATTTTAATTGCTTTAATCAATCTGATTGACATGAGGATTGGTTTTGCTATAATTAGAGGCTAGAAACGCGGGGTAGAGCAGTCTGGTAGCTCGTCGGGCTCATAACCCGGAGGTCGCTGGTTCAAATCCAGCCCCCGCTACCATTCTTATTTTTGCCGAACCACTAAACAGAGGGGGAAGAAAGCCAAAGTGAAAAAGGGTATTATCCTCGAGGACTGTTTTTTCTTCCTTTTCTTTTCCTTTGATGGGATACTTCTTGAGGAGCACAGAGAGAAGGAACAATTTAAATAAAATTCAATTTTTACCCTTTATCTCCGACTAAATAATGAAAGAGAAGAACTCTATACCAATGAGATACGCAGATAAAAAAAGAATCGCCAGTAAGAGTAAAAAGCTACCGAGTATTCTTATTGTTGAGGACGAACTAATTATTGCTCACGATTTAAAATTTTGCTTGGAGCAAATGGGGTGTAAAGTAGTGGGTATTGTTACCTCGGGAGAAGAATCAATTAAAGCTATTCTCATTCATCACCCGGATGTAGTTTTGATGGACATTAAGTTGAAAGGGAAAATGAGTGGTATTGAAGCGGCGGAAATTATTTCTCAACGTTGGCAAATTCCCATTATCTATCTTTCTGCTTACAGTGAGTTGAGCTTGCTTCAAAAGATAAAAAAGACTAATTACTGTGGCTATTTAAGTAAACCAATTGCCTTAACTGAATTGAAGGATTCTTTGGAAAATGCATTACACATAGAGATTTAGCTTCAATCTTCTGTTAATCTCCTAGTAACCTTTGAAGTCCTTTGCTTCCCGTCAAGTTTTTTTCAACTGCTTTATAATTCCTGGGAATTAATTTAATCTGTTTCTTCATTTAATGATTAGCAGAAGTTGAAAAGAAGTGACGATGGCCGCTTTTGGAAATCAAAAAACGATATAGAGCCAAAAAAAATCCCTTATTTTTATTTTTTTTGCTTCTTTTCCATACGGATAGATAGAAGGAATTAATAGGTTAAGAGGAGAAAGATCTTCACCTTTGACATTATTTTAATGAACAATATGCTTTAAATTTATTGATTAAGGCTTGGGTTCTAACCTTATAATTTGCAGAGGTTAAGTGTGGAGACAGTAACCCTCCCTTTTTTTGTCTAACAATAACTAAATAATTGAATGATTTGCAATAATAACAAATATAATGTTTGCGAATAATACTGTTTACAATCACGGGAAAAAGAGTTATATTGTCTTTCAAAATGAAGGAAAAAAGTTTAGGGGGAAGCTAGATGAAAATAGCCTTGATTCAGCAACATGCTTCTCGAGACCAAGAAGATAATTTGCACCGAGGAGAAGAGGCCTTTCGCCGGGCAGCTCAACAAGGAGCCCAGCTTATTGCTTTTGCTGAATTGGGGTTGTCTTATTTCTGGCCCCAGTATCATGTTTCCCCCGAGTTGTTACAAAAGGCAGAACCAATTCCTGGCCCGACAACAGAAATGTTCATTTCTTTGGCTAAAGAGTGCGGGGTTGTTACCGTCATTAACTTATTTGAGAGAGATGGATCTCGAACGTATGATGCGTCTCCCGTTATTGATGGAGATGGCCGTCTCCTGGGGGTGGTGAGAATGGCTCACATCATGGAGGGGATGGGTTTCTGGGAAAAAGGTTATTATCATCCTGGGGATAATGATCAATTAGTTTATCCCACAGCGGTTGGAATGGTGGGAGTGGCTATCTGTTATGATCGTCACTTTCCAGAATACATGCGTGCCTTAGCCTTGCAAGGAGCGGAGATAGTTGTTATACCCCAGGCAGGAGCAGTAGGAGAGTGGTCACCAGGGATATTTGAGGCTGAAGTTCAAGTCGCTGCCTTCCAGAATGGCTATTTTGCCGCTCTGGTTAATCGTGTTGGCCAGGAAGAACACTTAAATTTTGCTGGGGGTTCTTTTGTTACCGACCCGGAAGGAAAAGTTATTGCCCGGGCTCCCGAAGGAGAAGATTCTATTCTCTTGGTTGACTGTGATCTTAGTCAAGTGGCCACGGCCACAGCCAAAAAATTCTTTATGGCCGATCGACGGCCAGCCTTTTATCGTCAGTTTGGATTAAGTGAAGAATAATCATTTTTTTAGATAAAGACGAATGCGAAATTGGTTTGTGATTAACACCAAGCCCAAAAAAGAATTTCAGGTGGAAAAAATACTCCAAGAAGCTAATTTTGTTGTTTACAATCCAAAGTATTCCCAAGAAGGCTTAATTAAGCCTTTTTTCCCTGGCTATCAATTTGTTTGCTTTGATTTTCCTGCTCAGTATCGATTGATAAGGTATACGAGAGGGGTAAAGAAAGTGGTGGGTAACTCAGATGGCCCCATTGCAATTGCCGAAGAAGTTATCCATGAAATTAAAGCGCGAGAAATTGATGGGCTTATCGAATTAAATAAATACGGAGAGGAACCTGGAGTGGAAGATGAAATTGAGGTGATGGAAGGTCCTTTTAAGGGGCTTCGCGGTATTTTTAGGAAAGAACTTACCGATAATGAAAGAGTAATCATTCTTTTAAATTATATTTCCTACCAAGGGAAATTGATTATCGAAAAGAAAAAATTGAAAAAAGTAATCAGATAATGAAAACTAGATTATTAAATTTTTGACTTAGTCAACGTTAGGAAAAGAAGTAAAATGAAAATTCCTTTTTTAGACCTCAAACTTCAGTATCAATTAATTAAAGAAGAAGTAGAAAAGAAAATTGAAGAATTATTGGCTACCCAGCAGTTCATTCTTGGTGAGGAAGGGAAAAAGCTCGAAGAGGAATTGGCCGATTTCTGCCAGGTAAAATTCGCTGTTGGTGTTTCTTCGGGGACAGACGCTCTTTTAATATCAATGATGGCCCTCGATTTTCAACCAGGCGAAGCAATCTTGACTACTCCTTTTACTTTTATTGCCACGGGGGGAAGCCCAGCTCGCCTCGGATTAAAAGTAGTCTTTGCTGATATTGACCCGCAAAGCTTTAATCTCGATCCGGATTCCGTAGAAGAAGTTTTAGCTGAACGACAACGCAAGGAAAGAATTAGGGCTCTAATTCCTGTTCATCTTTTTGGACAAATGGTGGAAATGGACCCAATTATGGAGCTGGCTCGCAAGTATGATTTAAACCTTATTGAGGACGCTGCCCAAGCCATTGGGGCTGAATATCCAGGAAAAGAAGGAATCCTCAAAGCAGGAGCTAGTGGTGATGCAGGCGTTCTTTCTTTTTTCCCCTCAAAAAATTTAGGCGGAGCAGGCGATGGGGGGATGGTCCTCACCAATAGTCATCAGCTCCGAGAGAGACTCATTGCCCTTCGTAACCATGGCTCTCAGCAACGTTATCTTCATGCCTGGTTGGGAGGAAATTTTAGGTTGGATGAAATTCAAGCGGCGGTTTTAAGAATAAAGTTGAAATATTTATCACAATGGATAAAAGAGCGCCAGGAAAAAGCCGCCTATTATACTCAACTTTTTCAAGATTCAAAGCTTGCTGAAGAAGGGATCGTTATTGCGCCGCCGGCCCAGTATGAAAATAAAAATATTGTGAATTTTCATACCTACCACCAATACGTTGTTCGGGTTCAACAAAGGGACGAGCTGAGACAATATTTATTGGAGAAGGGAGTAGCCACAGCCATATATTATCCCATTCCCCTTCACCTCCAACCATGTTTTCAATACCTCGGTTATAAAAAAGGTGATTTTCCTTGCGCTGAAAAAGCCAGCTCCGAGGTTTTAGCCCTCCCGATTTATCCTGAAATCCCCGCTAGCCATCAAGAATACGTAGTCGATCAAATCAAAGAGTTTTATTGGGGCTGACTTTTTAGTCGGCAAAATACCCGGACCGGTGAATTACCCGTAAATTGGGTTTCTTAACTTTAATTTCAATTTGATGGAAACTACCATCAGGAGAATAATTCTGAGGGGTGTAATAGAGGAGATAATAGTTCTTGGCGGCTTCCACTGTTTCTTTAAAAGCAGTACTAATATTAGCTGAACTGGTTACCCAACCTCCGGTTGCCTCGGCTATTTCCTTAAAAGCGCTGAAGATATCTTCCGATTGTTCGGTCATCACTAAGCCGGAAGGTTTCATCGTCGTTACTTCCAGATTAGGGGGGAGGGTTTTGGTCAGGAACAAAAAGTGGATGGATATAGATGAATCAGCAAAATGTTGCTTCACTCGTTCGATATTAAAGGAAATATCGCGGCGGTAAAACTCAAACATTTCCATTAATTGAAATATCAAATCTGGTTTGTCTTGGTTAAGAGTGGTCAATAGATTTAACTGTTGGGGAGTAAGTTTAGGGATCATTTCTTTTTGATAGAAAAGGAAAACATGCTTTTGTCCTTCTTGTTGTTTTAGATATTCGGCAAAATTAAGGAGATTTTTTTCATTGATATGACGCAATTCTTCAAGTTTTTGGAGATATTGCTGAAAAAGAGGTAGAGTTTCTTCGTCAAGTCCTCCGCGAAGAGAATCTTCTAGGTCTCTTAAAATTATTCGGTATTCAGCAGAACCTGTTTTAATATCTCGTTTGAGATGGGAAACAAGTTGAGCAGCCAGTTCTTTGGGGGAAAGAAGGGTACTCGCTTTCGGATGGATGCGATATGTTTTGAGCGGGGTGATCACGACTAAGGTGTCTTCTTTTCCTAGAACGAAGTTGAAGAAATAGTCTATGGCTTCAATTATTTTTGG
>DQWD01000313.1 GCA_011042725.1 Candidatus Aminicenantota bacterium
CTACTGGTGATAAAGCTTCCCAAGATGAATACTTCCAAGCTGGTGTTATCCCGGAAAAAGTTGGCCCCTATTCTACTGGCGAAGCTGCTGGTAAACCTTACTATCTCCTCAAAGGAGATATTCCCTATCGCTGGTACCAATACCGTGAGCAAAGACCTGATTACTATCGTGATTTTAAAGGTGTCGATTTTGTTCTTAATAAGCGCCTTTCTAATAACTGGATGTTGAACCTTTCTTTTACCCTGCAAGACCAGCGCGAACACTACGGAGACAAAGGCTATCTTAATCCTACCAACCTCTGGGCTTTGGATAATATCACCTGGGCTCCCCAGATGGGCGGCTCCAGTGGGAAAATTGGTATGTATGTTTTCTCTCGTTGGTTATTCAAACTCTCTGGCTTGTACCAGCTCCCGCTTGATTTTAACCTCTCTTTCACCTTCAATGCTCGAGAAGGTCATATCATTCCCCACACAGTAGACATCGTTGATTATAATGCCCCTAATCCTTATAGCCAAACCATTAATGTTTACCTCGATAAATTTGGCACCGAAAGACTACCGACTTTCTATAATCTCAACCTCCGCATTGAAAAAATCGTCCGCTACAGCGACTCGGGTCGGATTTATTTCATGGCTGACATCTTTAATGTCTTTAACTCGGCCATCATGAACCGTCGCTATGACCGTCACCACGGGACATACTACGTCCACAATGGTTACTTCGCTCAAAATGCTACTGACTTTATGGCCAATGAAATCTTGAATCCTCGCGTAGTGAGATTCGGCGTCCGGTTCCAGTTCTAAGTCAAGCTCAAAATAATCAAAAGCCCCTCTCCTCCCAAGGAGGAGAGGGGCTTTTTTATTACCTGGTTCATCTTTTTTTATAAAAAAGATAGAAATAAAAGGCTCATCGTAATAATAGATACCTAACTGTTAAAGAAATAAAAAATGGCGAAAATTATTGTTCTTCTTATTTAACCTGAATAATTCATAAGAAAAGCTGTTCCCCTTCATAACGTATTGATATATAACACGTTAGAACAAAAAGAAAGAGAAATCAGCCATGAAAGATTGGACTAATCACAAGCTAAAATTTTTGGCTGTTCTTGAATCAATTTTTCTAGTTTTTTAAAATTTATGAATAGATCAGGTTAAAATTGGTAACTTCTTTTTTTACTTGACCTTTTTTTTCTAAAAGACATAAAATGTCTTCTTATTGATGGAAACACAAATTATCTTCACTACCCTGGCAATGGTTTTGGGCTATACCCTAGCCCAACTAAAAAAAGCTTCGGTCGAAATTAGCCTCTTAACAGCTACTCTGGCCGGAGCCCTCACCGGAGCTATCTTTAGCACTCCTTCTCTAATGGCCATTCCTCGCCATTTAATTGAAGGTGCTTTTACTTATTTGGATGTTATCCTCGTCTTTTCCACGGCCACCATATTTATGGCCATTCTGAGCGAATCAGGAGGGGTAGCTTATCTTGTTCAGGGTACTCTCAAGGCCTTCAGCCACCTTAGACCCCTCGCCCTTTTATGTTTGATGATTATTGTGCTTATCCCCGGCGCATTAACGGGAGCAGGAAGTGTTTCTTTATTAGTAGTTGGAGCTCCGGTGGCTTTGGCCCTTCAACAACTCGGCATTTCCCAAAAAAGGACTGCTGCCATTTTGTTTATCATTGCTGGATTAAGTGCCGCTGCTCCTCCAGTCAATATTTGGGCCATGATTGTTTGTGCGGGGACAGCCATTCCCTATGTGGGCTTTGAGCTCCCTCTCGGAATCCCCGTCCTTATCCTGGGAACCTTGACCATCCTTGTTTTGGGGTGGAAAAAAGAAGAGGCTCAGGCAAATAAGGATGAGAGCCAAGCTTTTGTCTCTATTCCCCCAAAAATGCGGTGGTGGCGAGTAGTGCTTCCCTTTATTGTCTTTTTTGGATTAATCGCTGCTTCCCGAATTTGGCCCTTTGAGCTTCCGATGCTCGGCCTGCCCCTTGAGTTCACTCTAGCTGCTTTAACCGCCTGGATTCTAAGCCCCAGGCGCCTTAATATCCTCCACCTTTCCCGCCGAACTATGGATCGCCTTCTTCCTTTACTGGCAACGATGGTGGTGGTAGGTATGCTGCAACAAATAATGACAACTACCGGAATCAGGGGGCTTCTCGCCTATGCCGTTATCAGTATTCCTCTCGTTCTCCTCTTTATCTCTCTGGCGATTATCATCCCTCTTTCCGAGGGAGTTCTCACTTATGGCGGCGCGGCTGTTTTCGGTATTCCTCTTATTTGGTATCTCGATTCCATCGGTCTCCACGCCACGGTGGCTATTGCCGGATTAAGCCTCCTCTGGCCCTTAGGCGATGGCCTTCCGCCGACCGCTCTTATCGGTCGTTTAAGCGTAATGGTAACTAATTATCAAGAAAGTTATTGGCGTTTTCTTCGGGGAACCTGGTTTCCTTGGTTAGTGATCACTATTGTTGGCATCTTAATGGTGGTCTTCAGTTCCCACTTGGAATTTTTGGTAAGATGGAGTATGTAAAGAAGAGAAAGCAATGACCGTCATCATGTTTATTTACTATTTAATTTGTGCTTATCTCGCCGGAATCCTCATCTGGAATTTCATTCAAGAAAAAAAATCATCAACTAAACTAATTCTTTATATACTCGTCATTCTCCCCTTGATCATCCGACTTTTGAGGATAAAATAATGACTTACCCATGGAAAACAAAGGTAATTCTCATCGGAGTATCTTTACTAATTGCTATTCCTGCCTCCGTCCAACTCTATCACCATCGCCATTTCAAAACCCCGGTAGTTAAAGGCCCAGGAGTAACGGAGGTAATTCCTTTAAGCCACTATTTCTCAGGCATAAAAGGCACCGCGGCCGATACTCCGGTTTTTATTCTCAAGGGGAAACAACCGGGGGGAAAACTACTAATCATGGCCAACACTCACTCCAATGAACCGGCCGGCCTTCTAGCTTCAATAATCTTTATCGAGAATGCTTTGATTGACCAAGGCACTCTCTATATTATCCCAGTGTTTAATAACAGCGGCAGCCGGACCACCAAACCTGGAGACGGATATCCTCTTTTCTTTGACCTTGAAACTCCGTGGGGAAAAAGACGTTTCCGAATGGGAAACCGCAATGCTTCGCCCTTAGACCAATGGCCTGACCCCGATGTTTACATTCATTATCCAGATCGCCAGCTCCTTTCTTACATCGATGCCCGCAATACCAACCGCACCTGGCCCGGAAGACCGGATGGGCTACTTATGGAGAAAGTTACTTTCGCCGCCATGGAACTCCTCCGCCGAGAAAAAGTTGACTTGGCCATTGATTTACATGGGGCCGAAACTATGTTTCCCGTTACTAACTGTATCGTGGCCCCAGAAAAAGCCATTCGTCTGGCTACTCTGGCCTCTCTCACCGTGAAAGCCAAGGAGGGCTTCGACAATCACGTCGAACCTTCTCCCAGTAAGTTTAGAGGGCTTTCCCACCGCGAAATAGGAGACTACTCTGATACTCTCCCTTTTCTCCTGGAAGCTCCTCTCCCCTTCCTTGATCAGCCGACAGGCCCTAAAACGGTTAAACTTCTCCTTGATGGAAAAGATCCTTTTCTCCTTCGTCTGGCCAAAAAAGCTAAATTATTCGTTCCTTACGACGAATCAGGATGGCCAATGGCCAAACGGGTAGGGCAACACTGTTCCGTGATTTTGGAACTAATCAATCAATATTCTCGAAAAAATCCCGCCAGGGCAATAAGGGTCAAAAACGTCCCTCGTTATAAAGAAATTGTCGCCAAAGGGGTTGGTTTTTTCTTTCGCCATCCCCAAAAAGAAGATCCGAAAAAAATTGTTGATATTTAAAATCTATGACTCTTTAACCGGGAAGTTTTTCATCTTAGGTGGATAAAGGGAATTGATTAAAATTAAATTGAGCGCTACCATAATTGAAACCTAAGAATTTGTGTTTTTCATCGGCTAAATGGAGATTAGGGGCGACGACAAATTCAGACCTTCACTATTTTGGTGAAAATAGGATAGGATAGAATAGAATAAAATAAAAAAAAGAAAGGTGAAAAGACAAACAGAAAATATCTAAAAACTAGGAGGAGAAATGAAAACTTATATCAAATTAATAGGTTTAACATTTATTTTGTTTTTATTCCTCGCCCTCCCCACCTTAACTCAGACTAATCCCTCATCGGTTCCCAAAGCTCAGCTGCCTGTGCTAATTACCTCGGCTGGCCAAAGTCCAGATGTGACAACAGTGAATATCATCGCTGAAGAAGCAGGGATTCCTTATGATTACTGTGATGTTCCCACCGTGGAATTGGTCAAAGCGGGGGTTGGCTTGGCCGATAAAAAATCGGGGCCTGGCTTTCATGTGGAAATTCACACTGACTTGGAAAAATTCCCGAAAGGAACAGCTTACCAAACCATGATTATGGCCATCGGAGCCAGTCTCAAAGGTATGGGAGCATCGGGGCTAACCGTCGAGAGCGAAATAAAACGTCTCCAAGAGCTTATTGATTATGCTCAGAAAAATAACATTTTTATTATCGCCATTCATGTCGGTGGAGCTTCTAAACGCGGGGCTCCGGGAAGTGACAATGAAAAAATGATTGACGCGGTTGCTCCTTTTGCCAATTTAATCATCGTTACCAAGGACAGTAATCGCGACGGAAGGTTTGATCAAATTTCCCAGACAAGAAATATTCCCCTCCTTCAAGTTGATAATGCTTTGGAGATTGTCGAATTATTCAAGCAAATATTTCTTTAGTTAAACTTTTCTTCTTCGTCACTTAACAAGCCTGAAGCCAATTCTTCACAAACCATTTCTGGCTTTTTAACCTTTTGGACCGCCTCAAATAAATCTTTTAAGGCGAGAATTTCTTCCATGACAATTAAAGAGACTAGGGCTCGGTTATCTTCAGAAGCACTAAGTTCAATCATCCCCTCTTTTTGGTGCAAGGTAATAAAAACATCCTCTTTTTTAATATGATAAATCATTCCATCAATGTTTAATCGATGAACAAAGAATTCTTCATTCTCAAAAGCCTCAATAATCCGATTCCGGATAAAACTAGCAATATGAAATGAGGGGAACTCCAACTTAATTCGACAACCAGCTTCTTCTTTCTTTAAAAGGGTTTCCTTGCGCAGGCCTGACCCACCCTCGAAACTTTTTACCAAGAGAGAGGGAGCAATAAGGCTGGCGATGAGGAGAGTAACAATGGCCACGCCAAATAAATCAGAACCGATGGCCCCAGCCGACAAACCTACTCCAGCAATAATCAAGGTAACCTCTCCTCGAGGAAGCATGCCGGCGCCGACTCGAAAGGCGCCACGCCAATTAAATCCCATCAAATACGCAGGAAGACCGCAACCGACAACCTTGCCTATGATCGCTAACAAGGCATAAATGACCCCAAAAACCAGAATTCGCTTCATCGCCGCAAAGTTGACCATCATTCCCATGACACAGAAAAAAACAGGCACTAAAAAGTTATAAACTCCATGAATTCTATTGCGAAGTTCGCTAGCAATATCAGTCTGGGAAAGAGAAAGTCCCATGATATAGGCCCCGATAATCATAGCTAAGCCGGCCACTTCCGCCAAGCCAGCAACAAAAAGGGCCAAACCTAGAGCCACCCCCGCAATAGCATCTTGGGAGCGAAGTCTTTTCAATCCTCGAGTTAATCGGTTGGCCGATAAAATGCCTAAGGCGGTGGCGATCACCCAAAAACCAAAGGCTTTTAAAGCAATGGTTCCAATATGACCCCACTCAACTTCACTCCCTCCGATCTGAACCCGGGAAATACCCACTACAATAGCTAAGATAACTATTCCTAAAACATCATCAAGCACGGCCCCAGCCAGAATGGTTACCCCTTCGGGTGAAGACATTTTCCGTCGTTCATTAAGAATTCGGGCCGTGATTCCGACTGAAGTGGCTGTGGAAAGAGCACCCAGGAAAAGAGCCGCTGGAGAAAGAAAAGAATTAACTCCCGGAAGGAGAAGTACAGCAATTAAAGTTCCGAGAAAAAAAGACAAAACTACTCCACCCAAACCGACCACTGATCCTACGACCGAAAAACGTAGAAATGTTGGCAAATCTGTTTCCAGCCCCGACATAAAAAGCAACACAATCGAAGCCACTACAGCTAAACCATATAATTCGGGAGAAACAGGAAGAAACCCTGGCCCTTTGGGGAAAAGAGGACCGTTAAGAAAGGGAAGAGAGATGGCCCCTAAAGCATAAGGACCAATCACCATTCCGGCCACCAGCTCCCCCAAAACCCGGGGTTGGTGGAGGAGTTGACTGAAAAGCAGGCCAATAAAACGAGCGGCAATAACAATTATCGCCAATTGAATAACTAGAAGGGTCATCTTGTGACCCATTTCAAATTTAGCTTCCTGAGCCAAAAGGGTGTTGAGACCAACAAAAACAAAAACCAGAAAAAAGATTAACCAACGTTTTTGATAAAAATGAGGAGATAAATTCATGAGCATAATATTTCTAAAACTTCTTCTTCACTCTGGGCTTGCAATATTTTTTCTCTCTTTTCTTTATTTTTTAAGAGTCTGGTTATCTCAGCCAAAAATTGAATATGTGGCCCAGAACGATTCAATGGAGAAAGCGTCATAATAAATATCTTGGCTGGTTGGCCATCGAGACATCCAAAATCAACTCCTTCATGCTTGAGAGCAATCGCTGCCACTAGCTCTTTTACTGCCTCACACTTTCCATGCGGGAGGGCAACTCCTTTTTCCAAGCCCGTGCTCATCTTTTTCTCTCTTTCCATAATCGCCTGGAGAGCCGCTTCTTTATCCTCAATTTTCCCTCGCTGGTGAAGACATTCAACCATTTCTCTTATCACTTCTTTCTTCGTCGAGGCCGAAAGAGAAAGGATTATATCATCGGACGTGAGGATCTTTTTTAGGTTCATCGGTGTTTCCTTCAAATAAGCTTCATTATCGTCTAAATTAATGGAATAATTTCTAATTCTTTCTTCTTGCTTCTCCCTTATAGTGGGGCGGGGACGTGGACCGTCCCACTTTGGAGGGTTAAATCTTTAATAGCCTAATAATTTAAACTTAAATAGGGAATTATTTTAACATATTCAAGAAAAAAGTTTAAATCGTAAACCAAACCAAATGGTAAACTGAAGAAGTCTAAGAGGCAAGACCAAAATAGCACCAAAACCGAAGCTGGGTATTTTTCCGCTGGCCGGCTATAACTGATCTCAATTTCTTGATAAAGAATAGAGGAAATAATAAGATTAACAATTATCAGAAACATAAATTTTTAAATGAAACCACAGCAAAGGATAAAGAAATGAAAATTAAATTTATGAGAAACCATTTAGAACTTGCTTTTCTTATCCTTGTCGCTCTATTTCTTCTCCATTGCTCATCCTCTGCTCCAGAAAAGGAGGCAACAATTCAATCAAAAGGAGCCACCATGATGTCGTTATCCAAAGATAGTTTTGGACATCTTCCCGATGGCCAAGAAATAGAAATTTACACTTTGGCCAATTCCCAGGGAATCAAAGCCAGCATAATGACTTACGGGGCTACCCTGGTTTCGCTTGAAGTTCCTGATCTAAAAGGGCAGATAAAAGATATCACCCTCGGCCATGACCA
>DQWD01000061.1 GCA_011042725.1 Candidatus Aminicenantota bacterium
TGGTTGTCAATCCTTCCCCCCTATCGCCGGTTTTTTCTCCCCCTCTTCAGCAATAGTCAATAAAGCCTAAAAAATTAGTTTAGCCAGCCTCTTTTTTACTAAAGAAACTTAAACGAGGACAAGAATCGAGCCCTTCTCGCACCCCTTATTGACAAAAATTGCTTAAACTTCTATCTTTGTAGTTGAATAATAAATGAATAATTTGGGGCTATGAACCAAAAACAAAAGAAAAATAAATCCCGCTTAATGATAATTTTTCTTTTTACCTTGGTGATGGCGACGATAATGGGGGGATGGTATCTTCTCCAGGGCGCTAACAATTATCAACCCTCAACCTGGTCACCAGAAAAACAACAAAATACTGACTACATGGAAAAAGTCCTCAATCGTAATTGGCGGCCTTTAGGTCTTCTCGAAAATCCAGAGCTGAAGAAATATTTAGGTCAACCTGACATTTTTTGGGCTATCCGTTCCAGTGAACGGCACATTTTAAACTAAGAAAAATTTCCTCGAGGATGAAATTTTTACTCTATTAATCTTAGTCAACATGATTCTTTGATGAACAAGAAAATAATTTTTATTCTCCTGGCCGTTGTTCCCCTAACTTTTCTAGCTATTGTTAATGTCAATCGCAAGATAACTTGGCAAGAACCAACTGATGGTGTCACCTGGATTCAGAAAAAAGATGGTCTCACCGCCGAGAAGGTAACCCCAGGAAGCCCGGCCTATTTAGCCGGAATAAAAAAAGGAGATGTTCTCTTCTCCATTAGAATCCAAGAAGTCAATTATTCCATAAAAAATAAAATAGATTTAACCAAAACTCTCTGGCAAGCATATCTTTCCAGTCAGCGGGTTTTTTACCAAATCCAACGATCCGGTGAACTCCTCTTTCCTTCTTTTTTCTTAACTCAAAAGAAAGTCGATCCTCTCTATTTTTTCTTTATTCTCATCGGAGCAACCATCTTTATTTCGGGGATAATCGTTTTTCTTTCTTCCCGTCAACTTTTGACTAAACCGGCCTTTTTATTTTTTCTCATCAGTCTTTCTTTCTTCTCCATATTCGTCTTCTCCCCAACCGGACAAATGGACGTTTTTGATAATCTTTTTTATTGGCTTGACCAGGTAGCTTTTCTTTTTTTCCCGCCTTTAATCCTTCACTCCTTTCTTAACTTTCCCCGCCGCAAAGTTACTTTCCAACCTTACTTTCCTTCCCTCTATCTTCTTTATCTTCCAGCCTGTTTGCTTCTTCTCGTCCGAGTTTTTCTGCATCTTACTTCCTTCTTTCACCTAGATACAGCTATCATCAACCAAATCTATTCAACGACCATCCGTTTAGATTTAGTCCATTATGTAATCATGACTCTCCTCACCTTAGTTTTAATCATTACCGACACTTTAAAAGCCACTAATCTCCTGATTAAAAAGCAATTAAAATGGATTGTTTATGCTCTCATAGTTGGCCACGTTCCCTTTATTATTCTCTATGTCATCCCCTTTCTCATCAATCGAGTTCCTTCCCGGGCGGCCGAATTATCCGTGGTTTTCCTTGCCCTTATTCCCTTCGCTTTCGCTTCATCTCTGACCAGTTATCGACTTTTGGACATTGAGGTTCTCCTCAAAAAAGCTTTAACTTTGATCGCCTCTTACATTGTTCTAACTTTTCTCTATTTTGTGGTTAGCGCTCAAACCCAACTTTTTTCAGAAAATAAACTTAACGTTTTTATCCTCGGTATCATTGCTATTCTTTTGGGAGGAACTCTTTTTTCGCCCCTAGTCAGACTTTTCCAATCTTTAATCGACCGCTTAATCTATCGAAAAAGCTACCAATATCGAAAAACATTGCTTTCTATCTCTCAGGAACTAACAAGGGAGAGAGATTTAAAAAAATTATCTATATCCTTAGTGGAACTCATCGGACAGGCATTGTCTCTAAAAGAAGTGGCCCTTCTTTTACCCCAAGAAGAACAAGAGGGAGCTTTAACGGTAATCGAAGCAAAAGGCAATATGCCAGCCAAGGGATCAGCAGTTTCTCTTGACCCAAGTTTCCTGGATTATCTAAAAAGGAAAAAATTCTTCTCTTTTCTTCCTTCTCCTGATCATCAAGAAACCAAATTCAATTACGCTCCCCTTACTTCCCAGGGAATTTACCATTTCTTACCCCTTTTTCTGGAGGGTAGAATTGTCGGAGCCTTAGCCATGGGGAAAAAATTCGATGGAAGCTATCTCAACAGTGAAGACTGGGATCTTCTCTCCACAATATCACCGTCCCTTTCCCTTGCCTTGGAAAACGCTTACCTTTATAACCAGGTCCAGAAACGAGCTTTCGAATTAGAAAAATTAAAAGATTACAGCCAAAATATCATCGAGAGTCTAACGGTTGGCGTGACGGTCGTCGACGAAAAAGGCATTGTCACTGGCTGGAATAGAGTAATGGAACAACTTTTTCTAATTCCCAAAGCCAAAGCCATCGGACGACGCCTGAGCCACCTTCTTGATTCCAATAATTTTCAATCTATCTTTCCCCCCGATACCCAGCATGATTTCCGCTTACTAAGTGAAGTTTCTTTGGAAATGCCTACTGGAGAAAAAAGGATTTTTGATATTGCCAAAACTCCTCTCCTCGACAACAAAATGAATGCTTACGGCACGGTGATTGTCTTCGAAGACGTTACCGAGAAGATGTCTTTGCAACAGCAACTTCTAACTTCAGAAAAATTGGCTTCGATTGGCCTTCTTTCCGCTGGGGTGGCCCATGAAATTAACACACCCTTGACGGGTATATCCAGTTACGTCCAGATTCTTAACAAAAAGCTTAATGATTCTTCCTACCAACCTATCCTACAAAAGATAGAGAACCAAACAGAAAGAGTCGCCCGGATTGTCAAGAATCTCCTCAATTTTGCTCGCAATCCTGAAAGTTCAGCTTTTCAAGTCGTAAATCTTAAAGAAAGCTTAGAAGAAATTCTCTCTTTAATCGATTACAAACTAAAGAAAATGAATATCAACCTCCAACTCAACCTGAAAGAAATCCCCCCCATATGGGGACAACAAGAACGACTTCAACAAGTATTTATTAACATTATCCTTAACGCCCTCGATGCTATGCCCCAGGGAGGGACATTAAGCATCTCTCTCGAACAACGAAATACTCAGGCTATCATCGGAATTAAAGATACAGGCACAGGAATAAAACCTCAACATCTTCCCCACATTTTTGATCCCTTTTTCACCACTAAGGGAATCGGAAAGGGAACAGGCCTTGGTCTATCAATTAGTTATGCTATCGTTAAAGAACATGGAGGACAGATTAAAGTAGAAAGTGAGGCCGGCCAAGGAACATGTTTTACCATTTATCTTCCTTTTCGTCCTCAAAACAAAACTGATCTAAATTCCGTAAATAATTAGTAAATAATTAATAGAATAGAGGCAGCCATGAAGAACCAAGGAAAAATTCACATTATCGACGATGAATCAATAATTCACGAAGTGTTAACGGATCTTCTTTCTCCCGAAGGATACCAGCTGGAAATATCAGCCAGCGGAAAAGAAGCTCTAGTAAAGCACCAATCAGAATCCTTTGACTTAATTTTGCTGGATTTATTAATGCCTGGACTAAGCGGTCTTGATGTTCTTCAAGAACTAATCAAAATTGATCCTCTGGCGGTAATTATCATCATTACTGCTTATGGCTCTATTGAGTCTGCCATCAAGGCGATGAAAATGGGCGCTTTTGATTATATTCAAAAGCCCTTTAAACATGAAGAACTTCTCTTGGCCATTAAAAGAGGCATTCAACACCGGCGTCTCCAGGAAGAAAACCTCAGGCTAAAAACCGAACTCCAACGCCAATATAACTTTCAACAAATTATCGGCAAAAGCAAGGCGATGGCCAAGGTCTTCGAATTAATTAAAGCCGCTGCTCCCACCCGAAGTACTATTCTCATTCAAGGAGAAAGTGGCACCGGTAAGGAGCTAGTGGCCCGAGCCATCCATCAAAACAGTGATCGCACCAAACAACCGTTTATAGTCGTCAACAGTGGTTCTCTGCCTCCCGATCTTCTCGAGAGCCACTTGTTTGGCCATGTAAAAGGCGCTTTTACCGGCGCAGTCGCCGAGAAAGAGGGCCTCTTTGAAGCAGCCCATCGAGGCACTATTTTCTTTGACGAAATCTCTTCTCTCAACTTAGAAACTCAGGCTAAACTTCTTCGAGTGATGCAAAATAGAGAATTTATGCGTTTAGGAGGCACGAAAACCATCAAAGTGGATGTTCGAGTCATCGCCGCCACCAACACCGATCTAGAAATTCTAATTCAACAGAAACAATTTCGCGAAGATCTCTATTTTCGTCTCAACGTGATTAAGATAGAACTCCCCCCTTTAAGAGAAAGAAAGGAAGACATTCCCCTCCTTGTTCACCACTTTCTTAAAGTTTATGGAGAAGAAAACAACAAGGAAATCCTGGGCTTAAACGATGATGTTTGGGAAATCCTGGAGAATTACGACTGGCCAGGAAATGTCCGCGAATTAGAAAATGCCATTGAACGAGCTGTAGTTCTCACTCAAACAAAGTTAATCACCAAGGACCTCTTGCCTCCCTCGCTCCTCAAAAAAAGCTCCCTCTTGCCTGTCTCGAATAATAACTCTTCTCTTGGCTTTAAAGAGCAAATAGAAAATTATCAGAAAAAAATAATCATTGATGCCTTACACCGAGCTAATGGAATCCAAAAAAAAGCAGCTCTTCTTCTTAAAATTAAACCCACGACGCTCAATGCCATGATTAAAAGACTAAATATTAATCCTCATAAAAGCTAAAGAAGCCCGGAATCAAAGCCTGTTTTTTAGCTAATTTTGTTGAGCCAAGAAAAATATTAAGAATGAACTTCCCGCAATTAGTCGGCCAAAACAAGAGAAAAGCAAAAACATATCTAGGTCACCAAGGAAAAATCTTTTCCCAAAAATTTAACCTGGAGGTATAGTCTCCAGTCGCTGTTCTAAGCGACTTTTTTGATATAAAATTTACCAGGAATTTCTTGCCAGGGATTGAATTTAATTTTCTTGGGGACTTGAGTCAGGGGGAGAGCCAATTTAAGGAACCGCTCGGTGACATTTATTTGCTTGCTTACCTTCCGCCCCTCTTCTTCCCATTCAATTCTTAGGGGAAAGGGAAACCAATATTGGCCTTGGGTAACCTCGACTATCAATTCCATCGGGTTTTTGTTTTCTTGGATCGAGTAATAAACATAAACAACGGGAAGGCGATGATCATCAAACCATTTTTGTTTGAATTGGGAAGCTAAGGAAAAGGAATGACGCCCACTACTTAGATAGCGGAAGAAATCACCCGTGCGCGCGGCCTTATATTTATAATCACAAAAAAAACTTCTAAGGCGGTCAAAAAACAACTCCTCCCCGATAATATCTTTTATCATCAGGAGAACTAAGGCTGTTTTGTTATAAACAATGCTCTGGTAAGCCGCAAAATCAATAAAACTCAATCGCGAACCCATAGTAATCGGCCCTACCTTGGAATTTTTATTGATAGTGTTAGTCATGTTTTCAATTATCTGCCGATAAGCTTTTTGTCCATACTTTTTTTCTAAATAAAGAACTGCGGCTAATTGGGCTAAACCTTCGCTTAACCACTGATCATGATAAGTATCCCAAGATAATGCCTGACCCCACCATTGATGAGCTATCTCATGGGCCAAAAAATATCCTTTCCATCGGGAAAGATCCACCGGGCTGGAAACCTTACTGAATCGAAGCCTTCCCGGGATCCGGGGTAATTCATTCAGGATAACAAAAGAAGCCGGGCTATGACCTCCTTTCTGAGGCCAAAGCCTTTGGACAAGATAAAGTTTTTCATAGGGGTAATCACCAAACCACCGGGAATAGAAGTCAACTATCTGCTCCGCCTCCGCTAACCATTCCCGGTGGTAAACTCCCGTATCTGATGCTTGATAATAGGCAGTAGGAATATTCCCTTCTTTTTTTCCTCGATTCGTAAATTTTCCAACAATAAAAGAAATATACTTAACCGGATAGCGGGTCTTGAAATTACAATAGTGAAAGCCTATTTTCTCTAGCTCTTCAACTCTCTCGCTCATCTTAAGTTCACCTTGATCCACCTGTTCTCCATTGGCAATACACTGATATTCTGGAGGAAACACAGCTCGCAGCTCAACTTGAAAATAGTCATCATTGGGCGGTGAAGGATACCAATAAGATGACTGGCTAAACAAATAAGTTTCATAGCGAGGTTGAATAAAAATTACTTCTTCTTCATATTGAGGAAAGTAAAGAACGTCGCTTGTCAACTGCTCTGGTTTAATTTCTCCCCGGTAATAGACATCAACATAAAATGATTGGCCTTTTTCCTCTGGTTCGAGTAAGTAGACATAAAAAACTTTCCGCAAGCGATCCCGGTTGAAAAACAACTCGTTTTTATTCTGATCGTAGACTTTTAAAATCTCTAAATTTGGGTGAAATTTAAATTTCAAGCTATCAAGAGAATCAACCTGAGGGGCAATCTCAATCCTTGCCTTACCTGATAAGTAATATTTGTTTGGATTATAATCAATTTCTATCTGGTAAGCCTCCACATCAAACATGTGCCCAAAGGAAACAAACATTCGCTTTAGGCCCTTCTCTGCCTCAGGAGAATATAAACTCACAATCCGATCGTCACGCCACTGAAAAAAGTTTATTTCTTCCTCCGCAAAAGGCGAAAACACGTAGGTCATAATTCCTTTTTTTTCCCCTTCAAACTCAAACACAACTTCCTCTCCTTGAGGTATAAAAGAAAGAAACTCGTTCATCAGAGAGTTTTCCACGGCAAAGGAGCGAGAATAATGACGAACAAACAAAGAGTAAGCCTTGTTGAGCAATGATTTCGATGGAGACCAGTGGTCGTTGATCCCTTCAATTTTAATATTTCGGTTATAAAAGGATGGCGAAAATCTTAAGTAGGCATATTTCAGTTTATCGGTAATTTGCTCTTGTCCGAACATGAGTTTCAGATGATGGCGCTCATTTTTCACCTTCGGAGCAAACTCAATTTCTCCCTGACCAATTATCAACAAGGCCGTTTCCATCTGGGGTAGATTATCATAGAAACAGACCGCATCAGTAAAGACTAATTTTAAATCAACATGGGTGATCTCCACCCTTTTAGCCTGTTCAACTTTATTTCCTGGAATTTTCAACCTATAAAGCACTCTCCGTTCGGGGGAAATCTCTTTGCCCGTTACCCACCATTGACCATCTCTTCTCTGAAAATGTAAATTCCAAATGTCGATTATGACCGAGGTAGCTTGAATAAATAATATCTTAAGTTTTATTTCGGCCCGAAAGTCATCAATTTTTGGTAAAGAAGGATAAACCTTAACCGTCTCTATCTTTTTTTGATGAAGGAAATAATTAAATGCTTGTCTTTCCTTTTCCCGGTTATCAAGGGAATAATAGGAGACATAGGCTTCCTCATCCATCCTTTCCAGGGCACCCTTTAGGCCCGAAATAACTAAAGACAACTCAGAGGCTAAAGACTCCGAATTTTGCCCCTTAAGGCCATCTCCTTTCCCTAGAAGAAAAAAAATAGCGGCCCAAATCAATATTTTTCTCATAA
>DQWD01000152.1 GCA_011042725.1 Candidatus Aminicenantota bacterium
AGGCCTTTAATAGCTTTGGCTACTATCCGATGATGGCCCGGATATTCTTCGGCGGTATCGATATAGTTTACTCCAGCATCTAAAGCAGCTCGGAGAACCCCTTCATCCTGGATGGCACCGGCTGCAATATCGGACACTTGAAAGCCAGTTCTTCCTAGCTGTCGATATTCTTTGATTTTGAAAGTTGGATTTGGGTCCGCCTTATGGCTCTGAGTAAATCCAGGTTGGGAAGAACATCCCCATCCTATAATTCCCAGAAAGGAATTTTTTAGAAATTCTCTTCTTTTTAGTTTAACTAACTTATGAGACCAAGCCACATTGCCTCCTGTGATAAATTTTAGTTATTGTACCTTATTCAAGTTAGATTGTCTGCCAAAATTATCTTAATTTCTTTGGAAGCAAGTTTAATTGGAACGGTTAATAACCTGTTATCTCATGGAATATTCGGAAGACTGGATAAATGAGCCAAGTTATATCAAGAAGGAGAAACTGGCCAGATTAGTGGCTACCAAAGTTTTGCCGGTTTCCCCCTTGCCACTTGATATCGCTATTTTAGTTGTCATCGGTTATCCAGAGAATAATTCTTTTCACCAGCGAGTATCTCTACTTGAAGCCAGTTTTCAGGAGGAACAAAGGGGCAGGCATAATTGTCATTATAAGCACACCAAGGATTATAAGCTTTATTAAAATCCACTATCCATTTTCCTTCAGATTTCAGATGATCTTCTGGCCTTAAGTCAAGATATCTTCCGGCTCCATAAGTTTGTTTGCCGCTTGTAGCGTCTCGGAAAGGTATAAATAGCCCTTCTTCACTAGCCTCGCTCTTATAAGCCTGAAGCTTACATTCTTTATTTTCTATTTTGAAGTTAAATTCGCCCCAGCGAATAAAACTTCGCACGTTTCCTTGGGTGTCTTCAATCTTAAGCATTTGTTTCTGAGGGTGCTCATGAAGTTCTAATTCAAAGTAGTAATCTGGCTTAGGGGAAAAATAATTGAGGCCTTTGAATTGGCGGCGGTATTCGATAGGGATGGGTGATTGAAAATGCTCAGCAAAAAACATATCTTTTTGCTTTCTTTGCAAAATAATTTCTCTTTTCCACTTTGATATTTCCATAGTTGATTAATCCTTTCTAAAATTCAATATATAGCCGTTATTGTAGTAGTCATCGTGAAGAAGCCTTTTGAAAAATTTATTATGCAAAGAAAAACCGGCTTCTTCTACTTCTTTAATGATTTCTTCTAATTCTAGATTAGCTAATTCCATGAGGGGATAGTCATTTTTGTGATGTTTAGGATAAAGGGATAAAATTCCTTTTGGCTTTAATACTCTTCGGAATTCATCGTAAATTGTTTTTCTCTCTTTTAAATAATGAATGACGTCATAGCATAAAACGAAATCTAGAGATTCTTCATGAATAGGAATTTTTGATTCTCGGTTTATAATTTTTACATTTTTTATTTTCTCTTTTTTTATTAGCTTTACCAATTCTTCTAGAGCTTCTTTGTCTTTATCTTCAGCATATACTTTTCCTTCTTCACCTGTGACTTTGGCGGCGGGGATGGTGTAGTGTCCTTCTCCACAACCGAAATCTAATATAATCAGACCTTTTCTAAGTCCAATACTCCTTAAAAAATCCTCCCCATCTTTTCTTAGCCATTTTTCGAGGTCAGATTTCATTCCTGCCCTCCCCACCCTTCCCGGGCCATTTTTATGAATTTAAGCTTTTCTTCGGGGCCCATCTCTTTCAGATTTATCTCGATAATTATATCTGGTGCCTCTTCTTTTAAAGCTCTTTTTATTGTTTCTATCAAAAAGTTTTTTATAGGGACTTCTTTTAGAGGGAGGTTTAGCGTCAGAGAAACTTTTCTGTTTTTAATTGTTATGTCTTTTATCACTCCCAGTTCGAATAAAGTTTTAGCAGTCTCAGGATGTTCAATCTTTTTCAATATCATTCTTATGATCTCTTTTCAATTTTCTTCCAAAGTCTCTCCTTTTTTGTTCTTTATATAATATCTAATTAGGCTGAAATTAATTTGATTAACGTATTCATTAGATAGAGGTTATAAAATTTTAATGTCTTCTTCTTCCCCATCCTTTTCCATGTCTGCCATGTCCTCTTCCTCTTCTTTTTTTGCCAAATGAGGGCTCATTTCTTAAAAAATTATTAACTAATCTTTTTACTATGCTTAAAAATATATCTCCAGATTTAACCGGCTGCTGTTTTTGTTGTTTTTCAATCCAGAACGGTTGTTCGGGTTGGGAAACATTTGGATTTGTATAAGTTGGAGGAGGTTCTTTCTTTTTTATTACTGGGACTTTTTTATCAAGAATTTGATAAATTGCATTGACTGGACATTCATTCATACAGTTCAGGCACTCCGTACATTTATCGTTATCAATTACGGCTTTATTTTGAGCAATTGAAATGGCTTCGACAGGACAGATAGGAAGACAGAGGCCGCAGCCGGTGCATTTTTCGCTATCAACAAATAGGGACATTGATGGATCTCCTTAAATCAAAATTTTCTAAAGATTAGACCTTTTTCCTTCATTAGTTCTTTGCTAGATTGGGCATTCTCTGGATTTTCGTTACTTAAAACAATATTTCGAGTGTAAAGTCTGATATCTACATCTTCCTTTAATTCTTTGGCTACATTTTTTTATTAAGAATTCTCTCGCTTTATTATCAATCAACATCTGGAAATACCTTTTTAAATTTTTAATGATAATTCATTATTAATCAGATTATCATTTTTTTGTTAAACATCTTGAAAAATTTATGTTTTATAAAAATCAAGTACATCCTGAAGGTTTTGGGAAAGCTTGTTGATAGTCTCTTGAGTCATGCCGGCATAGCCAAAACGGATGCATCTTGGAGCTCCGAAAACAGATCCAGGCACAGCGCTAAACTTTTTCAGCTCTAAAGCTTTATCTATAAAAGCTTTATCATCAACCTTTATGTACTCGGGAAGTTTAGCCAGAACACTAATGGCTCCAGAAGGAAAATTTTTATCTCTGCCGGCCAAGGTAAATCCTTTTTCAGTAAGAATGGAAATTATAAGCTCCAAGCGCTGTCTGAGTTCGCTTTTAACTTTGGTGATAAATCGAGGGGAGCGGCCATTGACAAAATCGTTGACTTCTTCTTTTAGAATATCAATTAAAAGGCGCTGGCCGAGAACATTAGGTGAGGAAGAGAATGACCTGATTAATCTCGGCATCCAGACATTAGTAAAAGTTTCATCAGTGGCGATGACATAGCCTACTCTGGCTCCGGGGATTAAATATTCCTTAGAGGCAGAACTTATGACCACAGTTCTTTCGGGTGCGTAAGAAAGCATGGATTGGGGTTGGCCTTTATAGCGGATAAAGTTATAAACTTCATCGGAGAGAATAATAAGATTCAGCCGCCGGGCAAGGTCAACTAGCTTAGCTAGTTCATCTTCAGTCAGGACATCACCAGAAGGATTGTTAGGAAAATTAATAAGAAGAGAGGTGATTTTATTCTTTTGGATTTTGTTTTCTAAATCTGCAAAGTTAATATGGTAATCTTGATCGAATAAATCTATGACTACTGGATTGCCGCCAGCATTCATAATTATGCCTTTATAATTACTCCAGTGAAGAGGCATGAGGCCTACGTTTTGCTGGTGGGCGAAAATACGCATGATTATTGACAGACCTTCTGTTGCTCCTGAGACAATGGCTACATTTTGGTGGTGTAAACCGCCTTCAGGAATTCCTGGTTTTCCGTGGAGTCGATAGGCATAAGTCCAGAATTGACCTACCAATTCCCTCAACTCCACCAAACCAGAGGAAGGACCGTAATAAATTTCCTTTTCGGGAAAGATGCCGACTACCTGTCCCTGGTCACTGCGGATGAAATCAGGGGCATGGGCAGCAATTGATTTGGCTTTGGCCGCAATAGCCGGAATTATTGGTACAGAAGAGACGATCTGCCGTGTTCCATTTGGCATGTAGGCCCAGGCTCTTTCTAAAAGAGGTGTTTTAAATTCAGGCTTTTCTCTGCTTAGATTTAAACCGTCAATATTTTTGTCAGCCATTTCAATCTCCTTTCATTTTTCCTCAGGCTGTTTACTTTCTTTAATAGCTGAAAAGCGGCAGGCTTTAAGGCATTCGCCACAGCCAGTACATTTGCCAAAATATACTTTGGCCTTCTCACCACCGGCAAATTGATAAGATTCTTCAAGCTGGGGGCGAAGGAGATACAGGTTGGCGGCGTCAACATCACAGTCTAGGAATTGAAGAGGGTAGTATTTTTCGAGGATTAAGGCCAAGTTAACGGCTATTGTTGTCTTGTCTGTTCCTTCCTTGTGGTTGGCCACTGTAATTTCCAAGTGTTTATCATCCACGATTTTTTCTCCCAGCTTTAGTAGTAATTAGGTATTTTAATTCTATTCCCGCTAGTCCCTACGGCAGCTTCCTGTGGTTGAACAGGGTGGAGTAGAGCAGCGTTCTGTCCGGCCGCAGCATGTTCGGCCTGATGAAGAGTAATTGGCTACACTCACGGCAGCTGGAGTTGAGAATATCTTTTTAAGATTATTGCTGTTGCAGTGAGAACACAATATTTCAACCTTTTCATGAACAGAGCGGACAAAGATTTCGGTTATATGACCACAATCTTGGCATTTGTACTCGTATATAGGCATAAACCTTCTCCCTAACGATCCCCAAAGGGTGCGTTTGTTGATAGTAGTAGAGAACGCCTTCCTGCTGGGGAACTTTGGCCCCACAAGAAGGACAGACACAATAACCCCCAGGCCCTGAACCTCTTTTTTGTCCGAGACGCGGAGGACATGTTAGGCATAGAAACAGTAACTTGCATTCGAGGATCCATTCGTTGGTAATTTTATTTTTTATTTTTTTCTAGTTCCTCTATTTTTTTGGTGATATTTTCCATTTGCTGGCGGAGATATTCAGCCTGCTGTTTTAAATATTTTATTTCTTCCTCTGGGGAGGATGCGGATTGAGCTGGACTAGGAAAAGGAGACCCTGGTGAAGGAGGAACGTAACCATATCCTCTTCCTGTCCCCATTCCTCGACCGAAGCCACCGCCCATGCCTCTTCCCATCCCCCGGCCTAGTCCGAAGCCAGGCCCCATACCCATGCCAGAATGGGCTGGAGCATTAGGCTGAGAAATTGGCTGGAATTGGCCAGATTTATATTGCCGGACAGCATCTTCTACGCTGCCGGCTACTCCGACGATAACTTCAACTCCAGCTGCTTGAAGAGTCTGGAAGGCATTCGGTCCACAGCTTCCTGTTAAGACTATCTTGGCTCCCTTGTCAACAACAAATTGAGCAGATTGAATGCCTGCTCCTCCCGGAGCTGAGATATTGGGGTTTTCAACTGCTTCAAACTTCATTGTTTCGGGGTCGATAAAGATGAAATAAGAACATCTGCCAAATCTTGGGTCAACTGGACTGGAAAGATCTGGGCTTGAAGCTGAAACTGCAATCTTCATTTGATTTCTCCTTCAAGTTCTTTAATCCTTTTTTCTATGCCGGCTAGTTCATCCTCTAGCTGTTCGGCTTCTGCTTTAAGGAAATTCAGCTCCTGTTCAGGAGTCAATTCAGCTATTCCCCAGGGATCATAGGGAGTGAGAAAGTTTGGTTGGGGAAATCCCGGCCTAGGAGAAAAAGGAATCTGGCCTTGCTGCCAAGCATAATCCATCTGAGGGGTTGGCCATGTTCCATGTAGTAGATATTGAGCTGCTGGGCCTAAACCCATCGGGCTTCTGCCTATCCAGCCAGGAGAAAAACCGAATCTCATCCAGCCAGGCAAGCCTGTCATATAAAACATCCACCTATGTCTATTTCTCATTTTGTCTCCTTTTCTTGCTTTTTCAGCTCTTCCAGTCTTTTTTTGACCTGGATAAGTTGATCTTCGAGTATTTTAGCCTGGTCTTCAAGAAAGGCCTTTTCCTCTGCTTCTGTCAAGTACCAAGGGTAACCAAAGTAAAGGAAAGGCCACCGTGGAAACCAGTACCTCATCCAATAAGCCATATAAGGCCAAGCATACCATCCTGCTGGTCCCATTCCAAAAGGCATTTTTTACCTCCTTTCAATAAGGTTGTGATCAGTCTTTATTTTTTCTGGCTGCTACTTGGGGTAGAAGGTGAGCCAGGATAGCCAGCAGCAGGAGCTGGTGGATAAGGATAGCCGTAGCTATAAGGATAAGGGTAACCATAGGGAGCTGCCCAAGGGTAGCCATAGGACATTGCTGGAGGATAAGGATATCCCCAGAAACGGCCAAACAAACCTCTTCCCCAACCGCGGCCTCGGCCAAAACCATATCCTCTACCGAATCCTTTTCCGAAGCCAAAGCCGCGTCCAAACCATAAGCCTGGCCCTGGATTCATATAGCCAGGAACAGGAAAGCCTGCGCAATACCCCAGGCCGCGCCCAGTCATAGGACCGAGTCCCCAAGGACCTGTTCTATCACCTAGTGGCATTTTAATTACCTCCTTTCTTTAAAATTTTTTATCGGCATTTCTCACATAAACCATAAAATTCAATATTATGGTCCTGAATAAGAAAATTGTATTTTCTAGCCATGTTTTTTTGATTTCTTAACGAATTCCATTTCTTCATCTATAAAATCACTGTAATCGATTATTTTTCAGCACTTGGGGCAGATTAGATGGTGGTGCTCTTTTTTTTCACCCGAGCGGAATTCGTAACGAGTGTGTCCATCAACGATATCCAGTTTATAAATAAGGCCCATTCTATAAAGAAGATCAAGAGTACGGGAGATTGTAGTTAGGCCTATTCTTGGATGCATTCTATACAGAGTAGCATGGATTTCTTTGGCACTCATGTGCTTAGATGTTCTGCTTAGAAGATTAAGTATTACTTCTTTAGGCATAGTTCAACGGTACACGTGCCCTGAAATCTGTGCCGCCAATTATAAGGGCCTGCCATCTGGGCGTCTCCTATTGATAATGATAACCAATTTCATTAATAATTTAAGTCTTTTTCTTCTTTTTGTCAATAGTTAAATTTTTTGGGAAAGAATCTTTTTTTTTCGGGATTGAAGTTGATTAGCCTGAATAATTCATAAAAAAGAGCCGTTTCTCTTCATAATATACTGATATATAACAGGTTAGAATGAATAAGAAGAAAAAACATCCAAGAAAAATTGTAGAAAACAAGGGCCCTTTTTTGAAATACTGGCTGGAGAAAAATAGAATCTGGATTCAACGGCGGAGATGTCAGTTCCGATGCTGGTCATCTTTTCCTCCCCAAGGTTGAAGAGCGCATAGGTTTGCTTGATAGAGATTTGGATAAAAGAAGCCTAGACACATGAAGTGAGTAGATTAAAATGCTTTCTGAGGTCGAGAGAACCCTTATTTTGACCAACTCTCTCAAGGAATAAATTTTTCATTTGCGAATTAACTTTTTTGTTTGTTTCTAGGGAGTTAAATTAGAAAGGAGAGCAAATTAATTATTTTTCATCTCTGGAATTAGTTATTATTAGCTTGAACGTAGAGCTTCTGCCCCGG
>DQWD01000006.1 GCA_011042725.1 Candidatus Aminicenantota bacterium
AGTAAAAAACGTTATCCTTGAAGATTATCTTATAAGAATACAAAGTGATGATCTAAATTCTGTTCTCAGCACAATCCCTAATTTCCTTCAGCAAGAAAGAGTTAAAATATTATCCATTAATACCTCCACTCCTTCGCTGGAAGATGCTTTTGTCCATCTAACCGGTTTAGATTTGGAGCTGATGAAAATAGATAAGGAAATGAAAAGCTAAAATGTTTCGCTCATCATTAACCAAAACTTATTATGTCACCTTAAAAGACTTAAAAACCTATTATCTTAAACCGCCTCTAATCAGTTGGGGAATAATTATGCCTCTGGCTCTTGTTTTTGCTTTTTACTTAAAAAACCCTCAAGGAATAAGATACATCATTCCCGGCTTAATAGGCATGGTTATTCTCTTTGGCTCAACCTCGATGGAAGGAGTAGTCATAACTTTTGAAAAAAGGGTGGGAACCCTGGAAAGGCTATTACTGGCTCCTCTAAGCAAGAAAACACTACTTTTGGGTAAGATGATGAGTGGCGTAATTTTCGGTCTCCTCATGGGCTTATTATTTTTAGTTATTTCTTTTTTTATGTTTAAGTTAAACACCCAAAAATTAGGGGAAACGTTGATTCTAATGATTTTCTCTGCTACCTCCTCAGCTGCTCTGGGTATGTTTGTAGCCAGCAGTGTTAAAGAAGTATTCGAAGCCATGACTTTATTCAATTTTTTCCGCTTTCCCATGATCTTTATTTGCGGTGTCTTTATTCCTTTAGAGGCTATGCCCTCGATGATAAAATATTTAGCCTATTTCCTTCCCCTTACCTATTCAGTAGATGGCTTAAGAATTTCTTTACTTAATCAGCCCGGCGTTTTCCCGATAATTCTGAATATTGCTTTATTGATTGCTTTTACTCTTTTCTTCTTCTGGCTCAGCTTAATTATGCTGGAAAGAAGACTTCGACAGGAGTAAAAAATGGCTGAGATGAAAATTTTTGAATCCATTCCTTGCGGAATTTTTGCCGTAAAAAAAGAATTGGTCATAATCGATTTCAACCCTGCTGTCGATGACATTTAAACACGGCTTGCGTCTTGTTTTCTCTCTCAGCCCCTCTAGCCCATGCTCTTCATAAGCCTGCCGAATGTCATAGAAGCGCTGCCTAGAACAAGCATGAATCCGACAGGCCTGAGAAACATTCTTCAAAAACTCGGGTAGCTCTAGTAATGAAAGTTTTCTTTTGATAAGCTTATCTTGGGTGGTCATTTAATCCTTCTTTCTTATGACCTTTAATTTGTGGAGGTGATTTGAGCATCCATCAGCCCTATGTGTCAAGTTAAATCAATCCTCAAACACTTTTAGCAGTTAAATGCTTGGCCAACTCCCTTGATTCTTGCCTAACGTTTTTTAAATTTCCTCCAGAGGAATGGATATCACTGCGAACCACCAACATTATTGAGCGATTGAATAAAGAATTTAAACGAAGAACTAAGGTTATGGAGATCGTTGCGGGAGAAAGTGTCTGTTACAACCCTTTGGCCTTTATCTGTTTAAAAATGGAACTACATTGGAGAAAAGTCCCAATGGGAAAAGTAATCAGAGCTATGTTCCACCCTCAAATAAAAGCTTTAAATGGATTTACACAAAATTATTGACAGTGCCGCCATTTATATAAATAAAAAAAGTTAAAAAAATTAACCTGAATTATTCATAAAATCTGCCGATCCTTTATTCATTTTCGCTGATACATGCTTTTATTTTTTATAATGATTTTTTAGCAAGCTCAAGGATACTGCTTTATTCGTTTAATTTTATTTTAATCATAATCGGCATCTTTTGCCCCTCGGGCGAGCCGATCTTGCTGCATCTGTTTCGTTACAGGGCATTGGCGGTGGACAACCACAGCTGCCTGTCCTGTGCCTTACGCCGACCCAACCTGCCCCAGCAGCAACCTCGACTCATGAGTAATGCAGGTTAACAGATGAAAAGGTAAAAAAATGATTGATTAGTAAAAAAATTTTAAATTTTCCCTTGACAATAAAATATAAAATGTTTAAATTATATGTTAATATTATCATTTATTCATATATTATAAATGGAAGAAATAATAAAAACATTAAAAGTTCTTTCTAACAAAATAAGATTACAGACTTTTTTAATTCTTTGCCAAGAAAATTTATGCGTTTGCGAACTAAAAGAGATATTAAATATAGAACAATCTCGACTTTCTCATCAGTTGCGGCTCTTAAGATATGCAGGCTTAGTTGATACAGTCCAACAGGGGAAAAGGATAATATATTTTGTCCCTGAGAAAATAAAAAAAGACAAATTTATGAGGGATCTTCAAGAAACAGTGAAATTAAAATTGCCCTTAAAAAAAAGATTATCTATGGTCAGAAAAAACAGAACCTGGAATGAAAAATGAGGCTACTCTAAAAAAAGAATTGTTACAAAGGCTAATAGAAAAAAATTACATTTCTGAAAAGAAACAAGAGTTGTATGGACAATCTCTATTGAGAGAGTATAGGAAATTCGCGGAGATTTATGGCCCAGTCAAAGAAGTTCAATTAAACAAAAAAAAAGATCAAATTTGGCCATCTCTTTCTTGAATAAAATATTTCAAGCTAAAAAATATCCAAGGAGGTAATAATTGAGTAAAAAACCAAGATTTCTAATGTGTATTTGTACCGGGCAATGCCCAGGGTTTAAATCTCTGGATCTCTGGGAACTCATCAACACTGTCCGCCAGGAAATGGATGTGGAGTATGCCATTGTCCATCCTCAGCTCTGTGTTGATGACGGAGATCGTTTCTTAAAAGATTTCATCAAAGATGAAAATGAACTGTATATAATAGGAGCCTGTGATCCCAAAATGCAGATAAAAATGATGAAAGATGCTTTCCAGGAAGCAGGGGGGGATTTTAAAAAGCAAGCAATTCCTCTTGATCTGAGAAATCTTACTACAGAGCAAGCCATCGACAAGGTCAGAAAAGCGGTAGAGAGCATTAAACAAACAAGCTAAAAGGAGGCATTTGGATGGCCGCAAAAGCAATTCCGCGGGAAAAGATCCCCTGGTATCCTACTATTGACGAAGAAAAATGTATCGGTTGCGGGGAATGCTTCGATTTCTGTGGTAATGGAGTCTTTGAATGGGATGACGAGAATAATCAGCCCAAAGTGGTAAAACCTTTCAATTGTGTTGTCAGCTGTACTGCCTGCAAAAACCTCTGTTCTCAAGAAGCTATTTCCTTCCCTAATCTCCAAGAAATACGAGAAATAGTAAAAAAATATCATCAGGAAAATCGGGAAGAAATCTCTGAAGAAGGATAATATTTATTTATCAAATACTTAAGGTATCATATAAATAATTTATAAAATATTTCTCTAGAGATTCAAAAATCCAAAAGCCAAGGAGGTTTTCCATTCTTTTGTTAATCGTTTCAAGAAATTAGGTGGTAGCGAATGTGCCAATATTGTGGTAATACTGGGCTCTGTTATTTTGTGGCTACTTATGGAGCAGTCTGGATTTACAAAAAGATTGTCATTCTCCTGAAAAAATTAAAGCATAAAGAAAATATAAACCCATGAGTACAGAAATTCTGCAAATGGAGAACTGGCAATTGCTTCCGGTCTGCACCAAGGAGGCCGAAGGACTGGATATCATTTTAGCCTGTGATGGGGCAGCTTCAGTTGGCCAGGTAGGCCAGGAAGTTGCGGTCAAACTTACCCGCGAAGTGGAAGGAGCTAGAATGTGCTGTATTGCGGCCATCGCGGCTGAATCCAAACCCCATGTTGGAATCGCCGAGAGAGCCAGAAAGCTGATAGTCATCAACGGCTGCCAAAATGAATGCGCCAAAAAGATAGCAGAAAACTTGGGCATTTTGGGCATTTCTTACGACGCTTATCTGAACCTTGAATATGACCTTGGAATAGAAAAAATAGGGTCTTTTACTACGCTCCAATATTCACATGATGATGTGGAAAGAGTGAATGAATCAATTAGGAACATGCTACGCCAATTAAGAAAACAAAAATGATAATACTTTTTTAAATATTATGTGTATATGCTTCCAAGACGCACTTTCAAAACATCTTTAAATAAAGGAGCACTATGGAACATTTCTCATTGATGAAGATGGCAAAATTCTCGCACAGTCACCATACTAAACATGTATTTTTCGAAACAGAAAGAGTCAAAGCTCAGGTGATGGGGTTGGAACCAGGGCAACAGATTCCTCCTTGCCGAATGAATAACGATGTCATATTTGTGGTGCTAGAAGGGAAGGGGAAAATAATTATTAATGGAGAAGAGGAAGATATAAAAAAATCTTCCTGTATTTTAGTCCCTAAAGAAAAGGAATCTCGCTCTCTAAAGGCTAAAACCAAAATGGTCGTACTGGCGATTCAGGTGAAAAGTAGCTCTTGAGGCCATGCTCACCGATGAAATTGGAAGCTCTTTTTTGTTAAAATTGAGATTTTTCAAAAAAAAACTTAGCAAAAAAATATAAAACTCCATTATAGCAAGAGTTGAGTTATTCCCTAAAGAAACTGAATCAAATCATCATAGAAGATTTTTAAATGACTTGACAGGCTTGCATTAAAATTCCTCAAGAAATGGTAGAGCTTCAATTTCTTGGGCTTAAGTTTATGAGCTCCAGCCTTATTCTGACTATAATCCTGATAAGCGTCATGGCCCTATTTATAGAATTAATAATAGAAAGGATAGAAAAAAGAAAAAATGATTTGCCTGCTTAAAAAATATATCAGGATGACAAAATTTAAATTATTCGTTGACAAAGTTTTTTTATTAAATATACTATATGCATTGATATGCATATATCAATATATTAGGGAAAAATATGCTCTTCTTTTTAAAGCCTTATCAGATAAAACAAGGTTAAGAATTATAAATTTGCTCATTAACACCGAGCAACCACTTTGTGTCTGCGAATTGGTCGATGCTTTAGATGAACCACAATACAAGATCTCAAAACACCTGAAAGAATTAAAATATGGTGGCCTTATTGAGGAGAAAAAAATAGGGAGATGTGTCTATTATTTATTACTTTCAACCAGGGACAATTTTAACTGGATTTGACGCCCCCGGAGGCACATTCTATCCTCTCTGAGGATGGGTGGGGAGGTGAATTTATCATCAATAGGCTTATTTGACCAGTACAGCTAAAAAGGGAACAAGGGAATCGTTAACTTCGGTAAGTTTCATTACTTGTTGTTGGACCATGCGTGCTTGGGATTTATATGATGCGTAAGGCTCCCATCTTGGTTAGGGGCTCATCTTGGTTATGGTCGGACCGCACTAACTGGTTGATAATAATTAAAATATCTCCAAATGCTCCCCTGAAAAAGGCCTTGTTCGCGATTTTTGCCCCTGGGGTTTATCGCCAAAATGAACACCTGAAACTGAATTAAGCTTTTAATTCCAGAAGGATGAAAAAATGATGGGGTGTTAGCGTTTTTTAGAAAAAATAGGTAAATATGTATTGCGTCCCCATTTTTCTATCCCCACTCTTCTACCCATTTTTCTGGTTTACCTTGCGATTCTTGGATGGGTAAATCAACACAAAAAGGCTCACTCAGCCACCACAGCCGAAAACCAAATTCCTATAAATCATCCCATTTTTCTTCCGGATGAAACTATTTTTTATAGCGCCAGGAAGTGAGGTCAGCTCCGGGAGGCGCAGTTTTGAGAAGACGCTTGACGGCGCGGGGAATAAACATCTGGTGATACCGTAGGCGCGAAATAGCGTTGGGACGGCTGTGGTCGCCATTCCAGCAATGCTCGGCTCGGTCGCCGTAGTCTACCTCTCCCTCATAATAGGGATCTTTGCTGCTTTCCAGGAATTGTTCCATGAGATACACAGCATTATTTAAGTAATAGTTATCCATATCACCTACGTAGATATGGATTTTCCCTTTTAGTTTAGGCCCCAGTTTTTTCCAGTCTCTCTCGAGGATATAACGCAGATCATAGTTCTCTCGCCAGTAAGCAGCCACCTCGTGGTCAATTTTACCCGTCTTTTTATCCCAGATAGGTTTGGGGTAGCCATCTTCTCCCACTGGCCCATAAACAGCTTGCCAGATATCCCATTGATCCCCTGAGCGGGCATGGGTGCCGAGAACTAACTCCCGGTAATTCATTTCCTGTAAAGTTGCACTTATTTCACCCAGGTAATTCCGATGACCCGGCCGGGGAGTTTTTTTCCAGGGGCTTTCTAGAAAGTAGGCGTTCTGGTGCTCGTAGATGTTGACAATCGTATAAGCTCTGAAATCGATGGGGTCAGGGCAAGCAGCCCAGCAGCCATTATACTCGTCAGGGTAAAATATCTGGGCGGCTAAGGCTTCCCATCCTCCGGTCGAACCTCCATAGAGAAAGCGAGCCCAACCAGCCCCCAGACAGCGAAATTTTTCTTCGATATAAGGGATTAACTCATAAGTAATGGCATCACCGTATGGGCCTAGATTAGCAGAGTTAACCGCATAGGAAT
The DNA here is from genome assembly GCA_011042725.1 of Candidatus Aminicenantota bacterium. Lineage (GTDB taxonomy): Bacteria > Acidobacteriota > Aminicenantia > Aminicenantales > Aminicenantaceae > JdFR-80. Next base: position 6,485 of record DQWD01000006.1, read on the forward strand.
CATCGTAATAAGGATTGGCATGCTGGATTTTTATCAGCACTACACGGGGGAAATTAGGGCTGGTCCAGTCCTGGTAAAATTTATAAGCATATTCCTCGACGATGCGATTGTAGCCTTCAATCCCGAAGCGTTCACTGTAAACCGGAGGTAAATCAGGATCAGGGGGAGTTTCTCGGAAGCCACTAAAAGTGTAAGGAAAGTGGCCATGATTGATGACTAATGGGTATCGGGCTTCGGGATGCTCATCAAAACCTTCGGGAAGCAGCACACAGGCCCCAAGGAACATCGGGCGGCCCCAGAATTCTGTAAGAAGCTTACTCTGAAGGCGGACGTGTTTAATGTATTTGGTGTCCTGAGGTGGGGGAATGGGAGGGATTTTATTGTCCATCACCAGGTGAATAGTTTTCTTTTCGGCGGGGTCGAGGTAGACCTTTTGGGGAGTGCTATAAAGATTACCGGGCGCCCGGTTCCAACGCTGGCCTTCACCTCTATCCATGGGTAGCTTGACCACATGTCCGTCGGCCCGATGAAATGTTTCATAACGATGAAGCAGGGCTTGAACCCAGTATTCGCCGGCAGGAATCTCACTTATGGATTCCCGGGGATAGCCGAAAACATCAGCGTCAAAAATGGCTTCCTCCCCCGGTGCTAGCTGGTCGACATCCAGGCCAAAGATTAATTGTGTTTGTGGGCCATCGTTAATCTGGAAGCGCGGTTCCTGGCTTCCGTCGTTAGAAATCATCAACAACAGCCTTCCATCAAGAGGCTTTGATTCTAATTCGGAGCTAAAAGAAACTGCCAGACGAAGAGGATAATTTGGAGTTGAAGACCCGCAGCCGAAGATAAAATAGAGGCTCCCGGCAAGCACAAGGCTTGCACCTAGAAAAATTACCCAATTTTTTCTCACTCTCCCTCCTTTTAACCGGCTGAACC
>DQWD01000302.1 GCA_011042725.1 Candidatus Aminicenantota bacterium
CATCAAACCTCTGCCTGCGGTTAAAGCAAACAGAAACTTTCTTTTCCAGGTTTTTCTAAACCTAATCGATAATGCCTTAAAATTCATTGTTCCTGGTCAAAAACCCGAAGTTAAAATATGGGCTGAGAGACGAGGGAAAATGGTTCGGTTTTGGTTTGAAGATAAGGGCCTCGGCATTGAGCCCCGTTACCATCAGCGAATTTTTGAGTTATTTGAGAGACTTCATGGGATTGAATCTTACCCGGGAACCGGGGTAGGCCTGGCTTTGGTCAAGAAGGTAGTCAAGAAAATGAAAGGAGAAGTAGGCCTCGAATCACAATTGGGGCGAGGCAGCCGCTTTTGGATTGAACTACCAGCAGCCAATCCTGGAGGTCAGAAGGAGAGGGATTAATTTACGGGAGTTCACTCTTTTATTAACTCTTTTAATCCTTTAATCCTTTCACGAAGCTTGAAAACCCCGGACTCTGGGCAGTGGAGCTATCAGGCGATGGTCACTAATAAGAACGAGCTAGAGCCTAAGGAGGTTGTCTGGCTTCATAACTAATAATGGCAAGTGGAAAAATTAAGAAAAAAGTTAAAGCTAAGCGGTGATTTGAAGTAGATGCTAAAGGTACACTTTTGTCTGGTTTATCTGACTATCATCGGTGAGCTTTTATCTTGCTCCTGTGGGTCTAGTTCTCAGGAGAACGGATAGATCTTGGGGTACCACTGAGAATTCCTTCCCAGCCTTTAAGTTTTTCGCCCACGCGAAGCCCTTCCTTAGTAATCCTGAATTCTCGCAGGTCGCTCTGATAATCGCCCAGCCTTTTCTTTATACAGCCAATCACTTTTACTATCTTTCCTTCAATTTCAGCATATCTGATGAAAAGAGCGTTATCAAAGAGATGACTAATACCTCGCTCGGTAATTTTGACTTCCCCGGCCAGAGTTTCCAGCTCATTGATACACAAGGCTGTACAATTCATCCGGTTGAGATAATGAACCAGATTCTGAAGATAAGAAGCCAAGGTGCCATATTCTACCATGGCTACTTCGTAACCTTTTATACTATCAATCATCACGGCTGTTCTTTCTTCCTGTTCAATTTCTTTTTTAACCAAAAGGTGAAATTCATCAGGTGAAAACTCAAGAGGATTAACTTGGACTATTTTAAACCGCCCATCTTTAAGCACCGGGTCGAGAGGAATTCCCAGGCTCTTCGTTCGGTAAATAATGGAATAAGGAGATTCTTCAAAGGTGTAAAGAACCGACCTGCGGCCAAATCCTGCGGCTTGGGTTAAGTACTGGACACCTAAGGTGGTTTTACCACAACCAGAAGGACCGCTGATTAGAGTCGTCGTCCCAAATTCAAGGCCTCCTCCTAAAAGTTCATCCAACTGGGGAAGGCCTGATGGCCATCGTTCCGCAACCTCTTTTTCCTCGGCCTGCCGTTCGATAAAATGGGGAAAGAATTCAAATCCAGAAGAAGTAATCTTCATGGAGTGGAGTCCACCTTTATAAGAAGAACCCCTAAATTTCTGAATTTCCACGCTTCTGATATCGATAACTTTATTTCTGGAAAGCTCGCGGCGGAAACGAAGAAGCCCATCAACCGCTAAACTAAGTGAAGTTTCCTGGAGAAGTTCGGTTGGTTCAAAAGTCAAGATTGAGGTACATTCAATCTGGCTTAAAAAGTGAAGAAGTCCCAAAATTCGGCGGCGAAATTGGTATTCCTCGGTGGCCAAAAGACGAAGGAAAGAAGCCGAGTCGATGACCAGGCGCTGCGGTTTAAATTTATTAAGTTTTTCATGGATACTTCCCCAGAAAACCTCGGCTTCCACTTCAGATGCAGGAAAGACTCGATATTCGGTCACTTCTTGAGGGGTAAAAGTAGGGCTTAAATCAAGAATCTCAATTCCTTGAAGATCCCACCCAAAACCGCCGATGTTAGCTTCTAAATCCTCTTTTCTCTCCGCCAGCGAGATAAATAAGCATTTCTCTTTATTATTAGCTCCATCCCGAAGCCAGTAAAGAGAAAAAATAGTTTTCCCCGTCCCGGCTTCGCCAACCAATAAATAACTTCGGCCCTTGATAAAGCCTCCATCAAGAACTTCATCAAGTCTTTCAAAGCCAGTTGATACCCGATCCATTCCCTCCCTCCTTAGCTTTTTGATCGACAAATATAAATTTAAAAATTATTTTAAAATTAAATTTAATTGGTCTCCCTCGTCCACCTTTATATTTTTACTGATAAAATTAAGCTCAAATATTAATATTAATTTAATTTTATAATTTTAATGGCCTCCATAATCTAATTTTTTAACCCAAACAACTTAAAAGTTCCTAACTTGAGCTCAAATCAGGAAAAAAAATTTCCTCGTCACTTTGCTTCCTGATTTTGCCTTAAATTTAATGTCTCCTAAGTTAGTCTGTCAATAAAAAATTGTCCACGGTTAAAAAATTCCGCCTCATTTTCACTTGATTAAAACGCACCTTTTCTTTCATTGCTCTCGTGAAGCTTTATGCTCGATGAATATTACTCTAGGCTAAAGTCAACCTATTTAAATATCCCGGGCATTGTTTTTGAGGGGGACGATGATGGGTGGGACCGAAAAGATGAGGAAAGATGAAGGGAAAAAATAATATCGTGTATGGTCAATTGTGTATAGATAGCATTCTCATCCAGCACTATTATCTTTTTTACTTTTAGCTGACTTTTTCTGGAGACGCGCCAACCGGTAGTCAAAATCCCTAAGATAATATGATGAAGAAATCTCCCGGGCCAAAACAAACCCTTCTTCGGCTACCTGTTTTGCTTGCTCATAATCTTTTAAGCGATGTTCAAAATACATGGCTAATTCTCGAAGCGAGAAAAGAACGTGGTTGGTTACAGGAAGCGAAGAAGCCATCTCCTGCCAAAGAGGCACCGCTTTGTCTAGCTCGCCACTGCGCTTGAAATAAAGAGAGAGCCGCCGGCGGGCTTCGAGTGACACTTCATCAGTTAAACGGCCGTTGAGGGCTCGCTGGAAAAAATCAACGGATTTTTCTACGTCTCCGGTTCGCTCGAAAATCTTACCAGCCCCGAAAAAATCCATGGCATCAACCGGGCAGAAACTTTCGTCCTCGGCGATGACAGCGGCTCCGGCAATGACCACTCCCAACAAGGAAAGGATGTCTTCCTCATTATGATAAATAATCGGTTCTACTAAGCCAAAATTTCCACTCCGTAGATATTGAAAATATCGCCAGGGGATTTCGGCTGAAGGAATATCTTCGGCCCGATCAGTCAGAACTATTTCCCGAGCCAGGTGGAAAAGACGGCAACTCTCCAGCTTATGTTTCCACAGGCTTCGGGCCGGAAAAAGAAAATCCAGGTGAGGTAGGGCGGCCAGGTGAAATGGATTCCGGTAAAGAATAAATCTAGTCTCAAGAAGGGGAAGGTCAAAGGCTTTGCCATTATAGGTAACCACGGATTGAAAATCCATTTCCCGAAAAAAGCGAGCAAGTTCACCAATCATCCGCTCTTCTTCCGCTAGGTCACCCAGGAAAAATTGGACTATGCGGAAAGAATCATCTAGGTAAAACCCCAGGCCGACTAGAAAGGGAACAACTCCGGTGCCTCCTGAAAGACCAGTGGTTTCCAAGTCAAGGAAAAGGGCCGAACGGAGGTCTAGTTCCTCAAAAGCCTGCTCTTGACTCAAGCAAGATAACACTCGGCCATCAACGCGCAATCCCGCCGCAATTTCAATCTGCCCATAGCGTGTATTCAGGGCGTAAGTGTTTTCAAAAATGCGGAAAGGTTCTTGGCTTTGTTTTTCCTGGAAGGGGGGCTGAACCGCGGGTGGGGCAGGTTTTTGCTGCTGAGTCAAGCGGATTAGCTCTTCGAGTTTTTCTCGGGTGCTTAGCGAATCATCCGCCTGTAGTTTATCCCAGGTTTCTCTAATCGTCAGAGTGCGGGAACGAGCTTCTCTTTCCTTCCGGAGCCGGTTTAATTTATCCTTTAAGTCCATAATAAGTGAGTTAATTATATGTTTACAATCTATTAGCTATAACTATTTTTGTCAATAGTTATCTTACCCGCCCTGATTATAGATTCTTTTCTCTCCAAATGGTTCCAAATGGTGAAAAAGTACTTCTTCCTCGCCTCGAAGGCTTATCTTGATTATAGTTTACTTTCCTCCTCCTTATCTTTTGGAGTTGATGGTTCCACGCTCTTTCTGCCTCATGTTGATGACTGAGAGACTTAATCATTCCTGATCCTCCACTTCCTTGCCCCTATCTTCCTCTGGAAACCATTACTAAAACCGTGATAGCTTGGGTAATAGCCATCAGCTTGAATTTTAAATATTGGCTGAGCAGAAAGAGCTGAGCAGAAAGAAATGAAGACCGACCACATATTCCTTCCCCCTTTTTTCTGGTGCTGGGAGGAATACTGGCCGCCACTATAATAGCCAATTGTCTTGTCAGTGCCCCAGGCCAAAATAAAGTATTAGTCACCATTTTCCCATCACGGTTTTAGAGATGCTTACCTTCTTCTATCTTCATTTACTTTTTTTCGCCGCTTCGCTGCGGAGAGTTTCACCTTTTTTGATCATAATCTTACTGGCCCATAAACTGAATAACCAGTTGCCGGCGGCGGGGACGATTATCAAAATCAATAAACACGATTTGTTGCCAAGTTCCCAAGAGGAGGCGCCCTTCCTGGAAGGGCACGGTTAGGGAGGGACCAATCAATGCTGCCCGGACATGGGAAAAACCATTGCCATCGCCCCAGCGAGCATCATGATGATAGACTTGGCCTTCGGGAGCCACTCTGTCCAAAGCTTCAGACAAGTCTTTAACCAAGCCTGGCTCAAACTCAATCGTGGTCACCCCGCCGGTTGAACCCGGCACAAATACTGTCACCTGACCCTCTTTCAAACCCAGGGCCGCTAGTTTATCCTGAATGGGCCCTGTTAAATTAATAATATCATTAAACCCTCGGGTACTAAGGGAAAGAAATTCACTGATGATTTCCATTAGCCTTGCTCCACAATTTTTTCTAACTCTGCTCCATGATTTTCTTTTAGCTCTGCTTTACGATCTTTTATAGCTTTGCTTCGTGATTTTTTCTAGCTCTCCTTCATATTTTTTTGCTAGCTTCGATCTTTGATTTTCGATCTTTGTTAACTTTGCTCCTTAATCTTTTCTGGCTTCGATCCTCGATCTTTGTTAATTATAGTCCATGAAATTTTCTGGCTTCGATCCTCGCTCCTTGTTAAATTTGCTCCATGAAACTTGTTTACTTTGGTTTTCGCTCTTCATTATTTTTGCCCGGTTCTAATAGAATTTCTTGACAATAGAATAATAAGACAAAACCGCCTGGGCGTAAAGAGAGAAAACAGGTAAAAAATTAGGAAAATTAGAAGAAAATTAGGGGACAGTTTACATCTTTACCTATTTTTTTGCTAAAAAAATCAAGGGAATATTGGTCTGTTTTTCTACTAATTACTAATCAATTGAGCCAAATCTTAAGCTAGATATGATTCCAACTCTTCCCATTTTCTTATTGGTCAATTAGCTATTTATAGGATAAGCCGTAAATTTTAGCCCTGATTTATCTTATTAATTAGTACTTAGCCAAGGAAAAAATGGAGACACTTCGGTTTTTTTCCATTTTAAAGTTGATCAAACGAATGGTAATACACAGCCAAAAACACCAACATCTCCCTATTTTTTCGGGTAAATAACTGCAACACATAGGGACATAATAACTATTCACCAATTTTTTTCGGAAAAAACACTAACACCTCATCATTTTTTTCATCCACAATGATATAAAAAGCTTTATTTAATTCCAGATGCTCATTTTGGCGACAAAACCCGATTTTGGGGGCAAAAATCGCGAATAAGGCCTTTTTTCAGGGGAGTATTTGATGATATTTTGATTATTATCAATTAGTTAGCGCGGCCCGACCCCCATTTAAAAATTAAATTGGTGTGGCCCGGCCCCAAATTTAAATTACCTTCTAATGGGCGACCCCAAATTAATACAGCCTCTTGGCTTACAGTTTTAAGAACATCCATTCTTTAGAATAAGGCACACTACCCATTAACACGCCTTTCTTCTTGGTAACTAAAAGGCAATCACTAGGGTTGTAACCAAATCCATTCACCGGATCGAAAAGTCCCGGTTCGACACTAAAAGTCATGCCTTCTTCTAAGACTGTTTCGTCTCCTAAAGCGATAAATGGAGGCTGATGCCCCTCCATACCCTGGCCATGAGCCACTCGCTGGTAGAGTAATCGCTGGATGTCTTTTCCTTGCTTCACTTGAAATTTATGGACTTTGTAAGCCACTTCAGCACAGGTTACTCCGGCTTTTGATTCTCTTTCTTGAATTCGCACCGTCTCTGTCACAACCTCCCACACCTTTTCCCGCCAATCATCCCAGGGGTAAAGCTGGAAGTAACGATACAGTTCGCCACCATAGCCACCGATGGTGACGATGCCAGCAATCTGAAGAGCATCGCCTTTTTTTATTTTATTGTGGTGGAATTGATTGGGGTGGGGATAGGCTGTACCTCGCCCAGTACGACAGCCGATTCTTACCCGAATTCCTACGGCATTATGGGGACGGCCATCGCGCTTGATATCCTGCATGATTAAGTTGGTTCCGTACTCTTCGCAAGCTTTGGCCACTTCAAAATCGGTGGCATCAGTGCCCCGGGTGAGAAGGTAATCCCGGCCAAAAGCATGAATCTGACTAAAGTAGTTCATAGCTCGTTGAATAAGAGCAATTTCCTCTGGAGTCTTGACCATACGCATCTTTAAACAAATGTCACTAATATCAACCACCTTGGCCTTGGGTAACACTTTCTTGAACTTTTTCATCCGCGATGGAGTAAATTCGGAATCAAAACCAAATGTTTTATCCGCATAGCCTTTTTTCTTCATCCCCTCGAGGAACCACTCAAAAAGATCAACCCGGTGACCTTTAACCACCTTCCCCTTATCAGGATAGCCACCCTTAGCATGGGGATAATCATAATAATAATTCATCTCGGTACACCACCAAGATTTAACCAATTCATTGTCAAGCCCTGGACTAAACCAGTAGATGACATCCTCCTCAGCCACGGGAAAAACGCACCAGCATGGCCGCTCGGTCTTGGTTAAAAAACAGCCCGAAAAATAAGTCATATTCCAGCTATCTTCGATCACAATAACGTCAACACCCCGTTCGCCCACTCTCTCCTTCAGGCGTTTAACCGTCTTCTTGTACCAGCTTAAAGGAAGACGATCAACTCCTTTGGGGGCTGGTTGAGGATGATCAGGGTCTTTCACCAGAAGTTTTGCTGAGTCTCCTTTGATGTCTTCTTTTTTAAGCGGTGGAGAAACTGAAGGGAACGATGACTTGGTTAATC
>DQWD01000298.1 GCA_011042725.1 Candidatus Aminicenantota bacterium
TGTTTATAATCTGACCTTAAGTGAATGGGTTTTAGGGCCAGAAAGAAGTAACAAGGAGTAACAAAGCATAATGAAGATTAATTCCAAGGGCTGGGCACTCTTGACTGACTTATATGAATTAACCATGGCCGCTTGTTATTTTGAGAATGAAATGGATCAGCCGGCGACTTTCAGCCTGTTTATCCGCAGTTATCCGCCGGGCCGGAATTTTTTTGTGGCGGCCGGCTTGGCTGATGCCCTCAGTTACCTGGAGAATTTGCGATTCACGCCGGAGGACTTGTCGTCTCTTGAGAGAACAGGCCTCTTTAAACCGGCTTTCCTGGAATATTTAAAAAATTTCCGTTTTACCGGAGAAGTCTGGGCTATTCCTGAGGGCAGGTTGTTTTTTGCCGAAGAACCTCTTCTGGAAGTCCGGGCGCCGCTTATTGAGGCTCAACTGGTGGAAACTTATTTGATCAATACCCTTAATCTTCAGGTGATGATTGCCACCAAAGCCGCCCGTTGTGTGGCGGCGGCCCAGGGTAGACCGCTGGTGGATTTTTCTCTGCGGCGGACCCAGGGCCGGGATGCCGGGCTGAAGGTGGCCCGGGCGAGTTATATCGCTGGTTTTATCGGGACCAGCAATGTCTTGGCGGGGAAAGAATATAATATCCCCATTTACGGCACCATGGCCCATTCTTTTGTGGTCAGCTTTCCCAGTGAACTGGCCGCTTTTAGGGCTTTTGCCCAAACTTTTCCTGAGAATACAATTTTTTTGGTGGATACTTATGATTCTCTAGCCGGGGTGAGGAAGGCCGTGAAGGCAGGCCGGGAACTCAAGAAGGCAGGCATTCCCCTGAAAGGTATCCGTCTTGATAGCGGGGAAATAGTCCGCTTAAGTCAGGCCGCCCGCCGGATTCTGGATGAAGCAGGCTTTAAGGAAACCATGATTTTCGCCTCCGGTGCTTTTGATGAATATAAGATTCAGCAGATTTTAGCAAAAGGGGCTGAGGTGAATTCATTTGGGGTCGGCACTAAAATGGGCGTTTCCGCCGATGCTCCTTATCTGGATATGGCCTATAAGCTGGTTCAATATAACGGCCGCCCGGTGTTGAAACTAAGTCCCGGTAAAATGACGCTGGCCGGGGAGAAACAGGTTTTTCGTTTTTATAACCAGGAGGGCCAAATGGCCAAAGATATTCTCGGCCTGCGTTGGGAACAATTTGAGAGAGGGGAGTTGCTTCTGGAAAGGTTTATGAGCCAGGGAAAAATAACCAAGGCCTTACCTTCTTTGGTTGAAATAAGGGAAAGATTCCTAGGTGAATTCGCCACTCTGGACGCATCCTATAAAGAGATTTCCTCCCATCCCCCGCGTTTTCCCGTGGATTACTCCCCGGCTCTGCGGAAGTTGCAACAGGAGACGATTCGAGAGGTGAGAGAGAAGGAACTGGGGGAGAGTTAAATGGAGAAATTCAGATTTCTACCTCATACAGCCGACGCTATGTTCCAGGCTTTCGGGCGGACTCTCGAGGAGGCCTTCGCCAATGCCGCTCTAGCAGTCTGTCAATTGATGTGGAAACCTGAAAAAGTCAAACCTGCCCGGGAAAAGGTGGTCGAGGTGAACGGCCGTGACCTCAAGCAATTACTGGTAGCCTTTCTGGAAGAAATTCTCTTCCTCTTCGAGACAGATGATTTTATTTTAGCTAAAGTAGAAGATATTCAAATCGAGAGGCAGGAGAGTCCGCCGGGATATCAGTTGCGAGCCAAGTTCAGAGGGAATAGAATAAAGGACGAGGATGAAATCTTCGGTGATGTTAAAGCCATAACTTACAACGAAATGGAGATAAAAGAGACTCCGGAAGGAGTCTCTCTACAAGTGGTGGTCGATATCTAGTTGAGTCTAAATCCAGAAAAGGAGAAAGGTTGCCATGGATTTAAAGAAAATAAATGAGTTTCTCTGGGAGATTCCGCCATGGGGAAAAATGAAAGTACCGGCTCGGATTTATGCTTCTGCATCCTTACTGGAAAGTGTCCAGCGCGATAGAACCTTGGAACAAGCCCAGAATGTGGCCACTTTGCCGGGTATCATCCAGGCTTCCTATGTGATGCCCGATGCTCATCAAGGGTATGGTTTTCCGATTGGTGGAGTGGCTGCTTTTGATGAGAAGGAAGGAATAATTTCTCCGGGAGGAGTTGGGTATGATATTAATTGTGGAGTTAGATTACTTAAAACCGAATATTCAGGGTCCGATTTAAAGCCGCGTCTTGCAGCGTTGATGAGTGGAATTTTTCAAGAAGTTCCCGCTGGAGTAGGGAAGGGACGAAAAACAAAGTTAGGAATGGCTGTTCTAGATGAAGTTTTAAACCGGGGGGCCGAATGGGCGGTTGACAGTGGCTTTGGCTCTGGGGATGATCTCCAAAGAACCGAGGAATATGGCCGGATGAAAGAGGCCAATCCCGGGGTTGTCTCGCGAAGAGCAAAAGAAAGAGGCCTTTCGCAGCTAGGGACTCTGGGAGCAGGAAATCATTTCTTAGAACTACAGCAAGTTGAGGAAATTTATAACCAGCCCGTGGCGAAAAGGTTTGGCCTTCATTCGGTTGGCCAAGTAACGATCATGATTCATTGTGGGAGTCGGGGTCTCGGCCATCAAGTGGCTTCCGATTACATTCGGATGATGGAAGATACCTTCGGCACCAAACATTTAGTCGACCGCGAGTTAGTCTATGCCCCTCTGCAAAGTTCCTTGGGAAAGAGGTATTATCAAGCGATGTGTGCCGCCGTTAATTTTGCCTTTGCCAACCGGCAAATGATTACTCATTGGGTTCGGGAAGTGTTCAAACGAATTTTGGGGAGCAGTCAGGGGATAGAGATGATTTATGATGTTTGTCATAATGTTGCTAAGTTTGAAAATCATCTTCTTGAGCAACAAAAGAGACGGGTTTGTGTCCATCGCAAAGGGGCGACCAGAAGTTTTGGGCCGGGAAGGCCAGAAATACCAGATTGTTATCGAGATGTAGGCCAGCCAGTGATTATCCCGGGTTCAATGGGAACAGCCTCTTACTTATTGGTCGGAACAAATGAGGCCGAGAAGCTAAGTTTTAGTTCGACGGCCCATGGGGCTGGCCGCGTGATGTCTCGTCATGAAGCTTTGCGCAGATTTAGGGGCGAAGAAATCAAAAGAAACCTAGAAAAGAGAGGCATAATTCTCAAATCTACCAGCTGGAAAAGTGTAGCTGAAGAAGCTTCGGCGGCTTATAAGGATGTAGATGAAGTGGTTCGAACTTCAGATGCGGTAGGTTTAGGAAAATTAGTAGCTAAATTTTCTCCCTTAGGAGTGATGAAAGGTTAGGGGAGAGAAAAAAATGACTTAACCGGTCAGCGAGGCAACCCGAAAATTTAATTAAGATTTGAGGCGGCGAGGGCCAATCTAATTAGTTGTTCCTTGAAAGCAAGTACCTCTAATAACTTGAGAGCTGGGGCAATAGCTTTAGGCTGAACTGGAGAGGAGAAACAGTGACTAGCGCTATGTTAGACGATTGTCTTGATAGCGGTTCAAGCCAAACTAAGGTTTCAGTCAACGTTTTTCCCGAGCGGTTTTAGAAATACGCGCCTCTTGAAATTGATTGTTGACAAATAATAATAACTAATTTAGAATCTTTACAATGAACAAAAAAGAGACTGTTTTGAAGAAGATAAAAGAAACGGGATTTCGTTTAACTCCCCAACGATTGGCCATTATAGAGTATCTTGTTGGCAATCGTGAACATCCTTCAATGGAAAAGATCTATTCTGACCTTAAGCCCCAATACCCGATGCTTTCTTTATCGACCGTTTATAACACGATTAAAGTACTTAAAACCATTGGGGAGATTCAGGAGCTAACGATTTCTGATGACCGCGTTTATATTGAACCAAATTTAGACCCCCACCACCATTTTTTCTGTGAGAAGTGCGGACGGATTTATGATGTATGGCCAGAGAAGCAAACGGGGCCCTCTAAAATTGATGGGCATCTGGTTCACTCCATCCAGGTTTATTATTACGGCCTTTGTGTTTCTTGTCAGCAAGACTCATCTCCTGCCTCTTCCTGAGAAATTTATCTTCATCCTTCTTGATTCAGCGCCCAAATATTTATTATGAGGAATTAGAAGTTTAAGTGATGTGTCGTGTTTTCTTGGCTGGTGCAGATCATTCCAATAAAACTAAAGCCCTCTTTTTCTTATTGGAGAGAGAAGGCCGTAATAAAGCCCTAAAGTTTAATTGAATTTATTGACCACTCAAATTTAGGTTGACTTTTCTCCAGCAGGTTTATAATTTTTTATTTACTATGAAAATAATTTTGGCTGGGTACAATTTAGATTCCAACGTCATCGAAGAGTTAAAGAACTGTTCGCCCCCTCGAGATGACATCACTCCTGAGACTTTATCGGCTTCTTACGCTCGGATTTCACGTGATCCCCGGCCCGTTGATGAATTGAGGCGAGTTGCTCGTCAGGAAGTTGAGAGGGCCCGTCGTTCTAATCGAACCATAATTTTTAAGATGGGGCATCACTCGGTGGCTGAACACGCGGTTTTCAATTTTGACCTTATTGGTATTAGCCGCTTAGCCATCGAAGAAATAGAAAAATTTCGTTTGTGTTCTTATACCGAAAAATCTCAGCGCTATATTACCTTGAAAGGGGATTATGTTTTACCCGAGGAAGTCAAGCAAGCGGGAGAGGAGGAATTATTTAATAAGACAATCAAGGTCCAGAATAATCTTTATCATCAGCTGTTTAAAAAATTACGAGCCTATTTTTTTGAGCAGCATCCCGAGTTGGCTTCCGACCCCAAAAAGCATAACCTGTTGGAAGGATGGGCTAAAGAAGATGCTCGTTATGTAGTGAGCCTCGCTACTCAAGGGCAGTTAGGAATGACTCTCAATGCTCGTAATCTCGAGCTGCTTGTCCGGCGATTTGCCTCCCAAAAACTGGCCGAGGTAAGAGAAGTTGGACAGAAAATGTACACCCTGGCCCATCAAGTTGCTCCTTCCATTATTCTTTTTATTGAAGCTAATGATTATGATGCTTTGACTTACGAGAAGGTAAAAGAAAAGGTCAACGTTCTGGTGCCGGGCTCCTTCCGGCCAGGAGAAAAAGAAGTTAGACTGATTGACAGTACCCCCGACGGAGACGAAAAAATCCTCGCTGCCCTAATTCATCGGGCAAAATCCATTTCTTTTGAAGAAGCGCTCTCTCAGGTGCGGCAATTACCCCAAATTGCTCGTGAAGAATTGGTTAAGACAGCTTATCAATATATGGAGTTCTATGATCCAGCTTTAAGGGAATGGGAGTTGGTTGATTTAACTTTTGAATGTCTTGTTTCGGCCACCTGTTTTGCTCAATTAAAGAGACACCGTATGGCTACGTTGCTGGCCCAGCCTTATGACCCAAGCCTGGGGGTGACTGTTCCTCCTTCGGTGGAAGCCGTAGGGAGCCGAGACGATTTTCTTCGAGTTATTGACCAGACTAATGAGGCTTTTGAAAAGCTTTCGCAAGTCATGGAACATGGAGCTGAGTATATCTTATCTAATGCTCATCGCCGTCGAGTTATCCTCAAAGTGAATGGCCGGGAACTTTATCACATTTCGCGACTTCGAGAAGATACCACGGCCCAGTGGGACATTAGGAATTTAGCTCGCCAGATGCGGGAAGAAGCTCTCCAAAAGTTTCCCTTGTCCTGTCTGTTGCTCGGTGGGAAGGATAAATTTCCTGATCTTTATCGGCAGGTTTTTGGCAAGAACCCCAAATTTTTCCCGCCTTCAACATGAACCCGAGCTTTAATTTTGAACGAAAGATCATCTTTAGGTAACAATTAAATTGTCTGCTTGGTTAAGATTTAATTTCTCTATTTGGTGAAGATAAATCCTGAGGGAACTTTTTATCGTTTAAGTGTTTTTCAGCTTCTTTTTTTTAATAGAAAAAACTTCCGTTTTCCAAGGCGGAGGATTTTTTCCGCTTTTCCTTTAAAATCGACCTGGAAGTCCAGGTCGGAGATACGTTGACCATCAAGATAAACACCACCCTGACGAATTAGTCTCTTGGCTTCGCCGCGGGAAGGAAGAAGATTTTTACCCACCAAAAGGTCAATTAAGGATAAGCAAGGGCTGTCGATTAAGAGTTCCTCCATTTTGGTGGGGGCCTCTTTTTTTTGGAAGATCCGAACAAATTCTTCGGCGGCCTCCTGGGCGGCCTTTTTCCCCCAGAAGTCAGTCACAATCATTCCGGCTAGACGAGCCTTAATGTCGCGAGGATTAAGATGTCCCGCCTCGATTTGTTTTTTCCAATGATTAATTTCGGCCACCGAGACGTCAGTTAGAAGTTCGTAATAACGAAACATTAATTCGTCGGAAATAGACATTATTTTTCCGTAGATTTCCAAGGGGGGTTCAGTAATACCGATGTAATTATTTAGCGACTTGCTCATTTTTTCTACCCCGTCCAGGCCTTCCAAAAGAGGCATGGTCATCACCACCTGTGGCTCTTGCCCATACTCCCGTTGGATTTCCCGGCCCACGAGAAGGTTGAACTTTTGGTCGGTTCCCCCCAGTTCAACATCAGCTTGAAGAGCTACCGAATCATAAGCTTGCATCAGGGGATAGAGTATTTCATGGACGGAGATAGGCCGTCCCTCTTTTAGGCGACGGGTGAAATCGTCGCGTTCAAGCACTCGGGCCACTGTGTATTTGGCCGTTAACTTGATGATCTCAAAGCTGGTTAATTTACCCAACCAACGGGAATTGAAATCGACGATCGTTTTCTTCTCATCTAAAATTTTAAATATTTGCTCTTTGTAAGTATCAGCGTTTTTCTCAATTTCTTCTCTTGTCATCGGAGGCCTGGTCGCGGATCGGCCGGAAGGATCGCCGATTAGGCCAGTAAAATCACCAATAAGAAAAATTACCTCGTGGCCTAAATCCTGAAAATGTTTCATTTTCCGAATTAACACCGTATGCCCCAAATGAATATCGGGAGCGGTAGGATCAAACCCAGCTTTTATCCGCAGAGGTTTCTTGGTTTTCCAGGAGCGCAGGAGTTTTGCCTTTAATTCCTCTTCTTGAATTATCTCGACGCATCCCTTTTGAAGGTATTCGAATTGTTCTTGGATTTCCTTCATTTTTGAGCTCTTTACTTCACTTTAAAAGATTAAAAGTAGTTCTTAAAGATATACTTTTTGGTGAAGAATTTCAATCAACTTCTGAAGCCAGGGAAGATTTAACTGGTGGTAAAAGTAATTAACCATGTTAAGAGTTAAATCTGTTTGGCCTTCATCAGCACTTATTATAGTTCCTTACTAACTAGTCAGTTGGCTTTAA
>DQWD01000008.1 GCA_011042725.1 Candidatus Aminicenantota bacterium
CGTTCTCTTGGCGGCCGGGCCTTGCTTTCCCAAATAAATGCTGGTTCCCCGGTTGGCGTTTCCAGCCCCTCTTCTCCCGGTTTCGTCTCTCCTTCCCCAGTTAGGAAAACTCGGGCTCGCCGGGCCGTTTTGTCGATTTTAAACGACTTCTCCGCCGCATAGATGATTTCTGGTCGCAAACCTTCTTCGGCTACTTCTTCAGTAAAGGCTTTTCTCCCCTCGACGAGATCTTTGATGTAAGTCTCGATTTGTTCTTGACTATAATAGTGATGAATATCCCATTCATCAAGTGATTGTCCTTCGACCTTTTTTATTTCCTTGGTACCTAAAATTCCTTTTTCGTAGGTGTTGGTCCCCCTTAAATCTCCCCGTTGAATCCGGGCCATAAGGTCGATGGGAACACGTTTTACCTTGCGTACCAAGTGCTTTTTCTTCTGGCCGTTTTCGGTGTGTTCTTCAATGATTTCCCCGATTCCTCCGGTATTGTACTGGTAGAACTTTACTTTCCCCGGGTAATTTTCGACCAAGGTCATGATTATTTCATAAAAACGATTAACTTTTTTCGCCCGAGAACCAACAATAAAAGGATCGGTTCCCACGATGCGGACCGACTCTCCGGCTCGATGGGGTTGGCTGGCGTAACTATGGGTGCTTTCCCCCCAAAGGTAAGCCAGGGCGGCTTGATCAGGAGTTAATTCTTGGGCGAAGCTCATGATGGTGTTCCGGCGAGTAATGAAGGCAAAGACAAGACCGTCCAGTTCATCAAGGGAAGGCAGATTAATTGATTTGGACCAGATGTCAACCATTTTGCCGTTTATCTCCGCTCGAAGCTTTTTCCGTTGAATAACAGCCCGGCCGTTGGCGGTTAAACTTTCATCCAGAAAATCCACCTCCCCATTGGCTTTGATTATCACGTTCTCAAAGAGGGCCGTTTTATCAATAAGGGCGTTGTACATGGCTTCTTGGTATTTTTTCTCCACATCAGTTTTGACGAAAAAGTTATTTTCTGAGCCGAGGGCCGAGCCGTCCTTTTTCAAAAAGACAATGTCATCTTGAGTGACCAAGGTTTTTTCCCCTCGTCGAGGATCTAATCCCAACTGGTGGCAAGACCAAGTTGACTTCCCGGTAGCGGTCAGTCCAAACAGGAATACTCCATAGGTCCGCAGTTGATCATCTTTATCTCTAACGGTGACTAGCTTAGTTCCGGCATGAAGGCCCAACATTCCTTGGTTGTCGGCACACCACATGGCTTGCCGCAGAAAACCTTTTTTGTCTTCGCCCAGGTAGTCGGTGCCGAGGGCAATATTGATATTGAACTCGGGTAACACTAAGACTTGCTGGCGGAGTTGATGTTCTTCAGGGATATGAATCATGATGAATTCTGGCCCGGGCCTTTTTTTAGGTTTAAACATGGTCTTGCCCCACATGAATCCCAGGCGAAAATTTTTAAGATCGGCCGCCGAAACATAAAGATTACAAAAAGGATTGAATTCGCTGTTTTCACCCATGCGGCGGCGGATATGGTAGAAAGGGAGGGTTTTTAAGAGATGAAGTACTTTATCGAGTTCCTTGGGAGCATCAGCAATAATCGATTCTTGGAGGGGCGTTAACCGGAGTAAGCGAACCGATTCACTGCCCAAGTAAACAGTTTTGGGCGCAATTCGACTGGAAATGGCTGCCCGCCAGCCATATGATCCGTACTTGGTTCTGATTCCCGTGGCTTTGGCTCGAGGTTCAAGCCACTTTAAATCCACCTGTTGAATGTTTGGTCGTTTCAAAACATGTTTTAGCTCGGCGGCGAATTTGCGGTAAGCAGCTTCATTGTATATGTTTTGGCTCGCCATTGCTTCTCACCTATTTATATTTCGTTGTCATTTGCTTGCCCTTATTGGTTAAGCGATCTTTTGGTCATTTTTGCCTTAAAAATTATTATTTGGTTAGCCTTAAGAGGACTCTTTGATCCTTGAGATGATGTCGTCAGCCTTTCCCACTCCACTGTTAAACAACAAGACTCGGCAATTTTCCAACAGGCGGCGGAAGAATTGTTTTTGAAACTCCAGTCGTTCGGGAGTTTTGACCAGCAGATGAGGATTGAAAAAGGGCTGGGTTTCCTTGGGGCTGGGACCTGAGCGAATTCCGAGAGATTCCCCAAATTCAAGGATACGAAGAGCATCTTCAGGGTCAAATTCCACCATTGCCGGGGAGGTCTTATCGTAGCGGAGGATAAAAATCCACCTTAGAGCAGTTCGTTTGACATGCTTTTTTGGTCCTTCAATCCAGTAAGGGTCAAGGAGAGAATAAGCTTTGGATGATGCCCGGTAACAGAAAGGAGCTCCCCTCTCCAACCGGCAATCATCTTGGCGGAGGCAGTCCATGTCCTGACAGTCTTCTTTGGTGGTGATGACATTTTCGCACCGGCTATGATCAAAGAGGCCTGCCAAACGAGGAAAGGACTCGACGGTCGGAGTTGGCAGGAAAAGTTTGCGTTCGCCTACGTCAGCCAGCGGCATTCCCCCAGCGAAACGAACGAAAATATAATCATTTGAGTGAAGACGCCATCCTTCCTGCTGGAGGAGAGAGAAAAACAGCTCAGTTTTTTTGGTGCCTTTTGGGCCGGTGAGGAGTACTCCTTGGCCCTGGTAGTCAGCGGTCATGCCGCGCACTCCTTGAGCATTAAAAAGTCTCTCGGAAATATCAGTAACCATGCCTAGGGCAAGACTGCGTAGAGGAGCGTAATTGTCGGCGTTGACCACAATCCCGGTTTTGGTCTCGGAGTTGTAAAAAGCGCGTGGCTCTCGGCCAGCAATCCCATCAACAGCATAAATAATACCATGGGGCTCCAGGTCGGATTCCAATTGGGCGGGGTACCAGTTTTCCTGCCAGAACTGGTAGAGGTGAGCGACATTGGTGCGCAACTGGATGATGGCTCCGTTGATGTTGGCGTTCCACTCGTAGTAATTTTCATAGCTCAAGTGAGTTTCCATTTCGGCCACCAGAGCATCACGCATCGAAGTAGAAATGTTGCCGTCGCGGGCAACAGATCCTTGGTGATGAGTAATTGTGTTATCCAGTCTGATTTGAATAACTTTCTTAGGCGTCTTTAATTCAGAGATGGCCTGGATGAGGCGGTCCATTCCCTTTTCGAGGTTTTCCATCGAAGTTGAGTAAGAAATGCGGAGATAATTATCAGCCCCGAAAGCTGCTCCGGGAACCAAGGCTACATGAGCCTTCTTGAGCAGGAAATAAGCTAATCCGTAGGAGTTGCGGATCCGAAAGTTATTAAATTCCTTGTCATAATAATAGGAGAAATTGGGAAAGAGATAGAAGGCTCCCTGGGGTTTGAAACAAGAAACGTGAGGGATGCTTTGGAGCCTCATCAGCGCGTAGTTACGCCGTCGCTGGAACTCGGCCACCATCTTTGAGACATCAATCTGGGGCCCTTGGAAGGCTTCTTCGGCGGCTTTTTGAGAAATAGAGCAGGGATTAGAAGTGGTATGACTTTGAATTTTACCCATGGCGTTGATGATCTCCACGGGGCCGGCCGTAAAACCAATTCGCCAACCAGTCATCGAGTACGACTTGGAGACGCCGTTAATGATGATGGTTCTTTTCTTTATTTCCTCTCCCAGGGCCGCCAAGCTGACAAAGCGGAAATCATCGAAGACAAGACGATAGTAAATTTCATCAGCGATGACGAATATTTCTTCCTCCAGTGCAACTTCGGCTAGTTCTTCGAGCTGACGGCGATTGTAAGCCGCCCCAGTGGGGTTGGAGGGGTTATTAATAATCACAGCCTTGGTGGCGGGGGTGATTGCCGCCCGCAATTGATCAGGCCGTAGAAGAAAACCATCTTCTTCGCGGGTAGGGACGATGACCGGCTTGCCTTGGGCCAGTTGGACGGCGTAAGGATAGGTGACCCAATAGGGAGCAGGGATAATCACCTCATCGCCTTGATTGATAAGGGCTTGGAGAAGATGGTAAAGAGAACTTTTCGCTCCCGTGGAGGCAATAATTTCTTCGGGCTGGTAGTCAAGACCCAGGTCTTCTTTAAGGCGATGAATGATGGCCTGTTTTAAACCAGGAATGCCATCATTTTGAGTATACTTGGTGAAATTCTCTTCGATGGCTTTAATCCCGGCTTGCTTGATGTTCTCCGGGGTAGGGAAATCGGGCTCGCCAACACTAAGATCGATAACATCCAAGCCCTGAGCTTTTAAAGCCTTGGCTTTGGCTGTAATTTTTAAAGTGGGAGATTCACCGATTTGATTAGCTTTATCTGATAGTATCATTGGTCTTTCTCAACGAAGAGGAATGATTAATCTTCAGTTTCATCTTTTTTTTCCGGGGACATTTTTTCTTTAAGGTATTCTTTTAAATCGACCCCGGTCAAAGATTTAACTACGTCAGGCATCTGGGCTAAGACCTCGGCCACCTGGGCGGTAATCCGCGAGGCTCCCGGTCCCTTTTCACCGCCGACGAGAATTATCTTGTCTACCTTGGCTAGAGGCTCAGCCACGGCCTTGGCGAGGTCGGGTAATTTGTCGATATACATCTCCAGCAGGGCAGCCTGGTTGAGTTTTTCCCAGGCCTTGGCTTTTTCTAACAGGGATTGAGCTTCGGCCAAGCCTTTTTGCTTGATGCTCTCCGCAGTAGCTTCCCCTTCCAGCTTGAGGAGTTCTGCTTTGCTTCTGGCTTCAGCTTGGGCTCTTTTTTCTTCGGCTTCGGCTTCAGCAATGATCTGATATTTCCGGGCATTGGCGGGCTTGATTACTGTTGCCTCCAATTCCTTTTCGCGCCGGGCAATTTCCAACTCCTCGATCTTGATGGCTTGTTCTTTTTCGATGAGGTGGACCTGGGCTTCTTCTTTTTTGATTTCTTGGGAGAGGCGGACTCTCTCTAGTTCGTAAGCGTAATCGGCCTGAGCTTTCCTCTGGTTGACTAGAGTCTGGGATTCGGCTTTTTTGGCTTCATTTTCCCACTGGGCCTTGGCAATTAAAGCTTCGGCTTCGAGCCGGGCAACTTCACCTTCCTTGCGGGCTTCAGATGATTTAATGATGGCTTCTTTTTCGGTTTCGGCTTCAGCGATAGCCGCATCTCTTTTGGCGGCGGCTATTTGGGGTTTGCCGAGAGCATCAAGGTAGCCTTGGGTGTCACTGATATCTTTGAGAGAGAAAGAAAGGATAACCAAGCCCATTCGTTCAAAATCGGCCGTGGAGAGCTCGATGACTTTCTGGGCAAAAACATGTCGATTGCGATAGATGTCTTCGACGGTCATCGACCCGATAACATCTCTCATTTTTCCTTCGAGAATGGTCATCGAGACGTCACGAATTCCGTCGCGGCCCAAGCCGAGGAATTGTTCGGCGGCCTTTCTGATTGAGTGATCGGAGGAGTCGATTTTAACTTGGGCGGTGGCCGTGACCATCACCGGAACACCACTGTGAGTATGGACTTCGGGAGTTTTAATATCCATGGCGATAACTTCCATGGGTAAAGTGCTGACACTTTCGATGAAAGGGAAAACAAAAGTCCCACCACCAACGCGGTAGCGATAACCAATTTTTCTTTTTGTTCCATCTGGCTCGATGACTGTTCTTTTCCGTCCACCAGAAATAATAAGGACTTCGTTGGGGCCAACTTTCCGGTATTGCTTAGCTAAGAGGAAAGAAATCAAGGCCAGAACAACAACAATGAGACCGACGGTGATTAATTGCGAAACTAAAGACATTGCTGCCTCCTTTTGACTAAGAAAGGATTGAATTCAAAATGCAGTATACAATTATACAATTTTTTTATTAAAAAGAAAACAAATTTTATTCTAGAAAATCCGGTATTTTAGAAAAAAGTTTAACTGAGGGAGGCAATTAATTAAAGAGAGACATCCAGTAAATGGGAAGAGGTACAAGTGGAGATCCGAGCTCTCCTCATCTCTTCAAGAGGAATGAAAATTGGAGGAAAGCTGGGGGACGATATCTAAAATAAAAATAAGGACTTGAGCTAGAAAAAATTTAAAGATAAATTTAATCAAAAAAGCGAAACCGAAAAATGTGGTAGATAGCAGCTAAACCATCCTTCCAGTTGATTTTTTTCCCTTCCTGAAATTTTCGCCCTTGGTAAGAAATGGGAACTTCATGGAAGCGAGCCCCAGCCCGAGCTAATTTTATGGTCAGTTCCGGTTCAATGCCAAACCGGGACGACTTCAATTCTATTCCCTCCACCAACTTCCGGCGGAAGACCTTATAACAGGTTTCCATGTCCGTTAAATTGAGGCCGGTGAGGAGATTAGTGAGCTTAGTTAAAAATTGGTTGGCCCAGCGATTTAGCCAAGGTTTTGGTTTAGAGCCAGTTAAAAAGCGGGAGCCGTAAACAACATCGGCTTTGTTTTCCAAGACAGGGCGCAAGAGTGATTCCCAATCTTGGGGAGAATATTCGAGGTCGGCATCTTGGATGATGACTACCTCCCCTTCAGCTAAGGAAAGGGCGGTGACCACTGCGGCTCCTTTACCTTTATTTTGGGGGTGGAAGGCTTTTTTTAGTCTGAAATTATAAGACGAGGCGCTAAGACGCTCAAGGAGATGAGCTGAGCCATCGGTTGAACCATCATCCACAATGATAACTTCCGTGGTCCAAGGAAGATTAACTTGGTTTATTTTCTTTAAAACAAGAGGGAGAGTTTTTTCCTCGTTATAGACCGGAACTAGCACCGAAAGTAAAGTAGCCATTCAGCTTTTGCTTAGAATTTCCTGGAAATATTGAATTGTTGCCTTGAGGCCTGAATCCAGTTCCGTTCGCGGTTCCCAGTTGAGGATTTTTTTGGCCTTAGTTATATCGGGGCACCGACGCTGCGGATCGTCGGGAGGCAAGGGTTGAAATTGGAGGGAAGATGAGCTTTGAGTTAAGTCAATAATCATCTTGGCCAGCTCAATAATGGTAATTTCTTCTGGATTGCCAAGATTAAGGGGGTATGGATAAGAATTGGTATTCATCAACTGGATTAAACCCTCGATAATATCGTCCACGTAACAGAAAGATCTGGTTTGTTTTCCTTGGCCATAAACCGTCAGAGGCTCTCCTTTTAGAGATTGAATAATAAAATTGCTGATCACGCGGCCGTCATTAAGAGCCATGCGGGGGCCATAAGAATTGAAGATGCGGGCGATTTTTGTTTCGACCTTGTTTTGGCGGTGATAATCCA
>DQWD01000147.1 GCA_011042725.1 Candidatus Aminicenantota bacterium
CGAGGCCTTGACTTACACCAAGATCTTAAACCTAGCATGAGCACCCTTGTAATTATTAATCATATTAAAGAAGGAATTGAACAAGCTAAGAAGCTCAAACTTCCCTATAAGATTCGGGAAATAATAGAACAACATCATGGAGGTTCCCTGGTCAAATATTTTTACGAAAAAGCCAAAGAAGAATATGATCCTGAAATGCATAGAATTGAAGAGGAAAGTTATCGCTATCCCAGTCCCCCTCCCCAAAGTAAGGAAGCAGCCCTTATTATGCTAGCTGATTCAGTGGAAGCAGCTTCACGAAGCCTGCGTAAGCCTACCCGCTCTAACTTGAAGAACGTTATCGAGGATATCATTAACTACTACCTGCAAGATGGTCAATTAGATGATAGTGGTTTCTCGATTAAAGAGTTAAAAATTATTGCCGATTCTTTTTTAGAAACTCTCCATACTATCTACCATCACCGGGTTGATTATCCTGGGTTTAACTTTGAACGGAAACCAACATCTCAATCCCCACCTAAGGGCAAAAAAAATAAGGATAAACTAAAATCCCAAGTGACCAAGAATAAAAAAACATGATTGAAATTATCAATAAACAGAAAAAATTCTGGATTGCCAAGAAAAAATTTCAAGATTTACTTAATAATCTAGTTAAAATTTACGAACTACAAGATCCAGTGATTAATTTGGTTTTCGTCGAGGACCGGGAGATAAAAAAGCTCAATCAACGTTTTCTCCAAAAAAATACTCCCACTGATGTTTTAAGTTTTCCCCTTCGCGAGAAGGCTCCTGATGGGGAATATTATCTTGGCGATATAATCATTTCTGTCCCGACTGCTTTTCGCCAATGTCTGAATACTTCTCGTGGATTGGAAGAGGAGCTGATGATTTTAACCATCCACGGTTTTCTTCATCTTTTAGGCTTCGACCATGGTCAAGGAATTGAAGATGAAGAAGAAAAAATAAGAAAAAAATTTATTGAGACTTACCATGAAAATTGATTGGCTTCAATGGCTGGGCCTAGGATTAAGTTTCTTGGCCGCTTTTTTCTTCTCCCTTTTCTACATTTCTCTCTCTTCTTTTTCTCGCATTGCGTTTTCTCGATTTCTTGAAGACAGAAATAAAGAAGATCGTCACCGCTTTTTAGACATTTATGACAATTTGAAAATTTCCTTCGAATTTCTCCGCATTCTCTTTTTGATTGCCTTCTTTACTTATCTTTTCTTTCTTTTCCCCAGTTTAAGATTCTGGCCCTTATGGCTGTTTTTACTTTCCCTCGGGATCTTCTTTGTTTTCTTTGAACTCATCCCCCGGTGGCTCAACGCGGGGTATAAAAAAAGTATTTTCACCCTTTTCCTGGCTGCCTACCGAATACCCTACTTCTTAAGTAAGCCCATTCTTTTTATCTCTAAAATTAAAGAAAGTGATAAAGAACCTCTTGAAGACAAAGAACCGACCGAAGATGAAATCCAAGCTTTCATAACTGAAGCTCAGGAAGAAGGCATTATTCAGACCGACGAAGGACCCCTTTTAAAAAGTGTTGTCGAATTTGGCGATACCATTGTTCGGGAAATAATGACTCCTCGGGTCGATATGGTCTGTATTCCCAAGGAAACCACCATTGGCCAATTGCGAGCACTGGTTATCCAGAAGAAACACTCGCGAATACCGGTTTACGAGGGTCGAATTGATAATATAGTGGGCATAATTAATGTTAAAGACCTTTTAGAATACCTAAATGATCATAATCTTGAAAACTCTATCGAACCCTTGATCCGACCTCCTTATTATATTCCGGAAGCAATGAAAGTTGCTGAGCTGCTTAAAGAATTTCAAAAAAGAAAGCAAAAATTAGCCATCGTTGTCGATGAGCATGGCGGAGTCTCCGGCTTGGTAACCATGGAAGATCTGATGGAGGAAATCGTCGGGGAAATCCAAGATGAATACGACGAGGAACAGGTTCCAATCCTTCACCAAAGTCCGGGAGAATTTATCGTTCGCGGCGAAGTGGAAGTTGAAGAACTGGAAGATCTTTTAGATCTTGATTTAGCTCAAGATGATTATATTACTGTTGGAGGACTAATAACTCACCATTTAGGCCGGTTACCGGAAAAAGGAGAGAAGATCGTGATCAAAAACTTAATTATTGAAATCCTTGATGCTGACCAAAAAAGAATCAAAAAGTTAAAAATACAAAAAGAAAACAATCAGCAAGAAAATTAATAAAAATATAAATATCATGAAATGTGGTTATGTGGCTCTCATCGGCCGCCCCAACGTGGGCAAATCAACTTTAATTAATAATCTCCTCGGACGAAAAGTATCGATTATTTCGGATAAGCCTCAGACAACAAGGATAAATATTCTCGGAATTAAAACTACTGACCAGGGGCAAATCATATTTATCGATACCCCAGGCATTCATCGCCCGCTTCACAAATTAAATAAAAGAATGATGGACTTCGTCGAATCCACCTTGGAAACATCTGATCTAATCTGTCTGCTTATTGACGCCACCCAATCTTTTGGCCATGGCGATGCCTTTGTCGTCGAAACTTTAAAGAAAATATCTACGCCAATTTTTTTGTTAATTAATAAAATTGATATTATTAAAAAAGAATCACTTTTGCCTCTCATAGATAAATACCAATCATTATTGGATTTTAAAGAAATTATTCCTATTTCTGCTCTCCGAGGAACAAATCTTCCCCTTTTGGAAGAAAAAATTTACGATTATCTACCCGAATCAGAAAAACTTTATGATGACAATTTCATCTCTGTGCAGTCCCAGAAATTCCTGATCGCTGAAATAATTCGAGAAAAAATTCTCTATCATGTTCGTGATGAACTCCCTTATGTTACAGCTGTTTATGTCGATTATCTCGACGGCGACTCAGGACCAACGGCTTTAACCGAAGACCCAACTACCCCCCGCCCCGCCCCAGAGAAAAAAGTAAAACATATCCGGGCTACAATTTTTGTCGAAAAGGACAATCATCGAAAAATAATCATTGGTCGTCGAGGCCAAATGATTAAAACCATCGGCAGGCAAGCTCGCCAAGAACTGGAGTTCATCCTGGGGACAAAAATTTTTCTTGACCTCCGGGTGAAAGTCAAGGAAAAGTGGCGTGATTCCCCTCACCTTCTCGATTTAATTGAACAGCAATAAGGTTAATAATTCGCTCAGAAAAATTATCGGTAAATCTATGAAGGAAGCTTTTGGGTTTAAATATAGAGACTATCTCCCGGCCATTATTTAGCTAGTTGGTGATTAATATTTTTTCGCTTCATCCCCACACTAAGGAAGAGAACCTATTTTCTTCTTAAAGAAAAGACAAAATTCTTATTTCAGCTCAAAATCTTGCCTCAGATTTCTCCTGGCGCATCCTCCCTGAGAAAATAATTGTTCTCAGCAAATCTTGCCTGACTTTCCCTCAACCTCTCTCGATATATTGACAACTATTAAATTACATGCGAAAATTTTGCTTTCTAGTGGTGAGCGTAGCTCAACTGGTTAGAGCACTGGACTGTGGATCCAGAGGTTGGGGGTTCGAGACCCCTCGCTCACCCATTTTTTTTATTTTTACAATCCCTTGATACTCCCGTAAACAACTTATTTCGTTACACTTGCCCTTTTTACTGTCGTGCTATCTATTGCCGTGTTTTGTCAGGTATTGACATAGATAGCAAATACAATGCCCCAAAAACGACCCACCTCCCCAATTTGGTTACCCCTCTTGCCCTCTTATTGTAGATTATTGTCAACTTTCCCCCAAAAAGAAGCGCTTCTCTTGCGGAAAGTTAAAATTGCTTTTTTTCCCCTTTTTCTGTTATAAATCTAAACTTATTACCAAATCCTAAAAAAATGTTGAGGTTGACCAAATGAATTCTTTTTTTCACCAGTTATTTTTTTCTGGCGAATTTTTAGCTCTTCTTTCCGCCATCCTCTGGGCAGAAGCAATTATCCTCTTTCGTCTTAGTGGAAAAACAATCCATCCTTTAAGTTTAAATTTAACTAAAAATACTATCTCCCTTCTCTTTGTTGGTCTGACCATGGCCTTTCTAGGAAAAGAGCTTTTCCTCGCCGTCCCTTGGCCAACTTACGGCTTATTCCTTCTCAGCGGAATTATCGGCCTGGGCTTATCCGATACTCTTTTATTTGTCAGCCTCAATCGATTAGGAGCTACTCGTTTAGCCATCATTAACTGCTCTTACTCTCCCTTTATTATCATTCTCTCGGTCATTTTTCTCGGCGAAAGACTAAGTCTTCTCCAAGGGGCAGGGGTTATCTTGATTCTCATCTCGGTATGGATCCTCTCCAGCGGAGAAAAAATAAAGCCTTCCTCCCGCCAAAATGTTTTCTGGGGGATCCTGATTGGTTTAACCGCCATGATGTCTCAAGCTGTCAGTATTGTAATGATCAAGCCCGCTCTTAATCAACTTCCTCTTTTGTGGTCAACCCAATTAAGAACAGCCGGGGGAATAATTTTCCTGGGGTTGGTTTTTCTTTTTCATCCCCAAAGAAACAATATTCTCAAACCTGTCTTCCGACCCAGTAGCTGGAAGTATATCCTCCCCGCTTCCTTTCTCGGTTCTTATTTAGCCATCATCGCTTGGCTGGGAGGTATGAAATACACCTTGGTTTCGGTAGCCGCAGTTATCAATCAGACAAGTATTATTTTTATTTTTATCTTCGGGATAATTTTTTTAAAAGAAAAAGTTAAAGGAGCTTATCTAGTTGCATTTTTCATCGGGCTGATTGGTTTAGGGCTAGTTACCTTTTTTTAGGAATTCAACCATTTCACTGATTAGCAAGTTTAACTCCCACCCAAAATGAATATTTCTTGGGCCGACGAAGGGGAGAATCAAAATCTCTGACACTTCTTTCCCCCTTGGGGTTAGAAGTCATACCACCCGCTGTGGCTCGGGCTTCCGCTGCGGCCCGGTTTTTCATCAAGGCGGCTCTCATTTCCTTGGTCATCCCTCCCCATTCAAAGCCAACCCTAAACTCCCGACTTAAATCAACCTGCGAGCCACTGAAAAGCTTTTTGATGTTGAGAGGAGTCCTGAACTCATAGATTAATTTTCCTTGGGACTGACTCATCCGGAAGGTAGGTAAAATAAAGGTTTCCCCAATGGGAGTTGGCTCAAGAGGATTTCTTTTACCATCAATAAATTGACCTTCATAGTATAGATACTTAGGTCGAGACATAATTTCAGCTTTTCTTTCCTCCGAAAGAGTACCTTCTTTCTTTTCGAGAATGGCCACCATTTCTTCTGCACTTACCTGGCGAAGTTGATAGCAAATACCAATCTTTTTCTTTTTCTTTGCCTCGGAATTAAGCCAAACAGTTAACCCAGTATTTTTGATGGAGCTTAAATAATCACGGTCGTTAAAGATGAAAATTCCATAGAGATTCTGGCCATCATTAAAAAATCCAAAATCAATTTTGAATTTTTTCCAGTTGGTTAGAGAATCAGGTGCCCAGTCGTTACTCTGACCATCTATAGTCACAGGCTGAGTTGTCCATTTACTCTGCACAATGATATCTTTAGCCAAGGAAGGTAAGACAAGAATCAAACAAAGGTTTAATAATAAAAATATACGCCAAATCTTCATCTTTTCCTCCTACTTTTGTCATTATACCAAAGATAAAAACGAATAAGAATATTCTCTTAAGTTTCTTGGTATCCAGCGGGGATTTTTCTCTCAAAAAAAAGAAGAAAGCTAATTGGCCCTTTTCCCTCGGGTTAGGCCCAATATAGCCAACCACGAGAGGTAAGTCACTAGGTTCCTTCATTAGTTTAAGCTAAAGCCAACTATTGCGGTTCTCACGGCTTTTCTGAACTTCCTATTTTTTTAATCCAAAATTATTTCCAAAGCCTAATCTCCTGATTAATCGGAAGGAATTACTAATTATTAAGATTTACATTTTCATCAAATTACTCTGTTTCTTCTCCAATAAATTTATGGTATAAAAAACAACCATGCGAAAAATAACCCTGTGGCTAGTCGCCATAGTCATAACTTTAGGGGCAGCAGTTTATCAAAGGATAACTGGCCCCACTTATCCCCTGCACGGGAAAGTTGAAATCAACAACTGTCAAGTCAAATTTAAACTCCTCCGTTCGCACGACACAACTGGCGATTACCAACTAAGCTTGCCCACTTGCACCCCTGATTTATCAGGCTATATTCTCTATAAACGATACAAAACATCTGACCCTTGGACCAAGAAGCCACTTATCAATCAAAACGGACAATTACTGGCTTCATTACCTGCTCAGCCGGCTGCGGGAAAACTTGCTTACCGGGTGATCTTGGTGAGCCAAAACCAGCAAGTTTCTCTTTCTGGAGATAAGGACATTATCATTCGTTTCAAAGACCCAGTACCTCCCTTTATCCTCATCCCTCATATGCTGATTATGTTCTTAGCCATGCTTTTTTCAACCCGGGCCGGGATTGCTTCTCTTCCTCGGGAAGAGAATCCCCGTCGACTAGCTCTCTGGACACTGGGACTTTTATTCCTCGGAGGAATGATCTTAGGTTCTTTAGTCCAATATTATGCCTTCGGAGCATTCTGGACTGGATTTCCTTTTGGCTATGACCTAACCGATAATAAAACGCTTATTGCCCTTTTGGCCTGGGCAGCAGCGGTCATCGCCGGACGAGGAGGACGCCCAGCTCGTAAATGGGTCTTAGGAGCTTCAATAATCATGCTTCTTGTTTATTTTGTTCCCCATAGCCTCTTTGGTTCCGAATTAAAATACGAATGAACTGAATTAGAAGCAAATTTTACATCTCTCCTTATCTACTTGCTGGAACTTAATTTAGAGATTAAATTTCCTTGACAACCTCCAACCCAATCTTTAACAGTAAGATAATCATCCAATCAACCCGGCCGAATCGATTTAAAGCTCGAAGATTAACTCAGGCCAAAGTTGTTCTTGAATAAGTTCTATTATCCTAGTGACGATTAAAAACCGGTGAGATTAGCGAAAAACATAGTTGTGATAGTCACTAATCATTCATTGGTGTTCTTAAATCAGGCTCTTCAAATTAAAGGCGCTGGCTGTCGAGGTGCCAAGGTTTGGAAAAGGAAGCGGGGCTAAGGAGGATTCCTCTCCAGCCAGCGATTCTAGAATAATATTATAAATA
>DQWD01000180.1 GCA_011042725.1 Candidatus Aminicenantota bacterium
AGCAATCTGGCGTAAATAATTTTTTAAACTGCGGCTGGAAAAAGGATAACTGTAATCATCATTCATGGGACAACCTCTCGCTTTCCTCTTTAACTTTTTCCCTGCCTTTCTCCATTATAAAGACTCGCTTCCCTTTTACCTTTAGTAACTGCGACGGCCAATCTAAACAAGATTAACTCTTCTCAAACTTTAAAAATAAGTAAGGACATGAGCTGCCACTACTTTTTCATGAGCTGCCACCAGTTTTTCACATGCATTAGCCGTCACCTATTTTTTATTTTTCCCAGAACCAAAAAAATGGGTAAATAGGTGAACTGTCACCAGTTTTTCCACCAATTTTTCTATTTTTCTCTCCCTGGCTAGGCTTTATCTTGGGATTCCCCAGGCCCCTCAGCTTTCTTCTCTCTTCTTGTTAGACGCTCACTTTCTATCCATTTTACCACTTTGACTGGAGAAATACGAATAATGGCATCTTTTTTAGCTTCAAATTCATCTTCTCGCCCCTCAAAAAACTCCCGGCGCACGTATTCAAAAAGGTGATTAATTTGTTCTTCAAGGCGAGCCATCTTTTCCCGCATGTTAAGGATGATCTCCACTCCCGCCAGGTTAACCCCGAGGTCCCTAGTCAAGGTAAGAATCACTTCCAGGCGCTGGAGGTCCTCATCAGTGTAAAGGCGAGTATTTCCCTCACTGCGGGTCGGTCGCAACAACCCCTCTCGTTCATAAAGGCGAAGGGTTTGGGGATGAATATCATACATCCGCGACACGGCCGAAATGTGGTAATACTTTTTCGGAATTTTCTGGTCAGATTCGTTTTCTTGACCTTCGGCTGCAGTTTTTTTTGAAGCGCCAGTTCTTCCGCCAGCTTTACTTTCAGCAAAAGTTGCTTCCTGATTGTTTTTTTTCTGGTAAAAATTAGAATCGCCCTCTTGAATTCTCTTCTCTTCGCCAGCTTGCTTCCTTTTTCTTTCTTCGTCCATATTCTTGCTCCTTGAGGCCTTTTTTTTCCTTAGGCTCAGCCCTCCATCGTTACCCTATTTTTATCTAGCTTCGAAGCCTTTGCCGCTTACCTCTCTTAATTTCTCTTGTCGCCTTAACTTTTTCCCTGCCTAGTTCCGGCCAAATAGTAATTACAAATATAAAAGTTTTTCATCATCAACTTCTTAACCTCATCTTTAATGACTACCATCTTCCTCTTATTTTTCTCTTCTTTTAATGTTCTCCCAAATTGCGCCGCGGATTCTGAGGAGCAATTCTTCGCAATTCGTCCATTAGCTCCCTAACCCGCACATCCTTAAAGGGCGGAGGCACGATGTAAACTTCAACAAACTCATCTCCTCGCGCCTTTTTTCCTGGAATGGGAGCTCCTTTACCTCGGAGACGGAATTTTTGACCCGATTTAGTACCCGGAGGGATACGAATGGTGGCCTGGCCATCAATGGTCGGCACTTCAATCTTGGCTCCCAGGGTTGCTTCAGGAACAGTTACCGGTATTCTCACCTGGATGTTTGGACCTTCCCGGCGGAAAAGGGGATGAGGATCAACCTGTATCGAAATGAATAAATCCCCTGGAGGTCCGCCATTGCGCCCGGCGTTCCCTTTGCCGGCAATCCTGACCCGCGAACCATTATCTACGCCAGCGGGAATGCGAACCGTTATTAACTCTGTCTTCGGCTTCATTCCCGTGCCATGGCAAGCAGGACATTCCCCCCCTGGGCTTCGACCCGTTCCTCCACAAGTCGGGCAAGTGGAGGAAAAGCGAAGAAAACCCCGCTGCATCGATGCTTGCCCTGTCCCCCCACAGGTGGGACACACCGTTCCTCCCCCTTGTTGAACATATCCTGTACCTCCACAAGAGGAGCAAGTCGCCTGCCGGGTGAGGCGAATCCTCGTCTGGAGACCATTAATGGCATCCATAAAATTAATCTTCATCGTGTAGTGTAAATCTTCCCCCCGCTGGGGGCGGGTGGAAGGTGGCCTCGTCTGAGTCCGGAAGAGGCGTTCGAATATATCTTCAAAGGGAGTTGAGCCAAAGCTAGAAAAATCAAATCCTTCAAAACCAGAAAAGCCTTGTTGAGAAGTACCTGCTCCGGGCGGAATATCACCAACAAAGCCATATGTATCATATTGCTGGCGTTTTTTCGGGTCGCTGAGCACAGCGTAAGCTTCCTGAATCTCTTTGAATTTGGTTTCGGCCACTTTGTCGCCTGGATTTAAGTCGGGATGGTACTTTCGAGCCAGCTTCCGGTAAGCCTTCTTGATCTCTGCTAAAGATGCACTCCGGCTTACTCCAAGGATTTCATAATAATCCTTTTTCTGAGCCATCTGTTAACTCCTTGGGAACCTTAAAATTCCATTGACCAGTGACCGGGACCAAGCTTAACGAGCGATCATCATTCGAGCCCTAACTATCACTTGGCAGCGTAAGCAATCATCTCGTCAGTCTACCGTCAGAACCTTGCCACTTCAATTAATTTTCCGCGCCATTGACCAAACCATTTACCAAGAGCTTCTGCGCCATCGATTCACTTCCTTAAAACTGGCGGGGCTTCCTCTCATTGGCCAACACTTTTCTCTTTTTATCTAATTTCTCTTAACTTGGCCGCTATTCTTAATCCTAATTTCTTCTTATCTATTTCTATTTCTCTTCATTATCTTGTAGGTTTTTGCCTTTTTCTCTTATTTCTTTTCTTCGTCATCAACTACTTCAGCGTCGATAACATCTTCTTCAGCCTGAGATTGAGTTTGGGCTTGGCTTGATCCCGTTCCTGCGTCAGCTTGGGCACCACCCGTTGGTCCAGACTGGCCAGCCTGTGCCTGCGGCCCAGCTGCCTGCTTGTATAGAATCTCAGAAACACGGTGAGAAGCCTGCGCCAAGCGATCAATCGCCTGTTTAATTTCTTCCAGATTATCAGTGGCTATGGCTTTGCGGGTATTCTCAATCTCGGCCTGAATGGCTTTAGCATCCTCGTCGGAGATTTTATCCTTGTTGTCGCGGAGCAACTTCTCCAGAGAATAGATCATCTGGTCAGCTTGATTTTTGGTCTCAATAAGTTGGCGTTTCCGCTTATCTTCTTGGGCATGAGACTCAGCTTCTTTGACCATCCGTTGGATTTCACTCTCATCTAGGCCGCTATGCCCGGTGATGGTGATAGCCTGTTGCTTACCAGTGGCCATGTCCTTGGCAGAGACATGCAAAATACCGTTGGCATCGATATCAAAGGTTACCTCAATTTTCGGCACTCCCCGTGGAGCAGGCGGAATACCATCTAGATGAAAACGGCCCAAAGACCGGTTGCCTTGAGCCATTTCCCGTTCACCTTGTAAAACGTGAATTTCGACACTGGTTTGATTGTCAGAGGCAGTAGTAAAAATTTCAGTTTTCTTGGTAGGAATGGTTGTGTTACGAGGGATCATCTTGGTGCAAACTCCACCGAGAGTTTCTATTCCCAGGGAAAGCGGCGTTACGTCAAGGAGCAAGACATCTTTCATCTCGCCAGCCAAAACAGATCCCTGGATGGCAGCGCCGGCAGCAACTACTTCGTCAGGATTGACGCCTTTATGCGCTTCTTTCCCGAATATTTCCTTAACTAGCTGTTGCACTCGAGGAATTCTCGTGGAGCCGCCAACTAAGATTACTTCGTTAATATCTTCTGGTTTAAGATTGGCATCGGCAATGGCTTGGAGACAAGGATCTTTGGTTCTCTGAATTAAATCTTCAATCATCGCTTCGAGCTTGGCCCGAGTCAATTTCATTAACAGGTGCTTGGGACCCGAGGCATCAGCCGTGATAAAGGGAAGATTAATCTCAGTTTCTAAAGTTGAAGAAAGCTCAATTTTAGCTTTTTCTGCCGCTTCCTTGAGGCGCTGGAGGGCCATTCGGTCCTTGGACAAATCAATCCCGGTGTCTTTTTTAAACTCGGTTACCAACCAATCCTGAATGCGTTGATCAATATCATCTCCACCTAGGTGAGTATCACCGCTTGTTGCTTTAACTTCGATAACTCCTTCTCCAACTTCGAGAATGGAGATATCGAAAGTTCCCCCGCCAAAGTCATAAACGGCAATGATCTGGTCTTTCTGTTTATCCATGCCGTAAGCTAAGGCGGCAGCCGTGGGCTCATTGATGATCCTCACCACGTCTAGGCCGGCAATTCGGCCAGCATCTTTGGTGGCTTTTCTTTGGGCGTCGTTAAAGTAGGCCGGTACGGTAATAACTGCTTTCTCTACTTTTTCTCCTAGATAATTTTCGGCTGCTTTCTTTAGCTTCTGAAGAATCATGGCTGATACTTGGGGAGGAGCATATTCTTTCCCCTGCGCTACAACTCGAACGTCACCATTTGGCGCTTCCCCCACTTTATATGGAACCTGCTTAATTTCCTCCTTAACCTCGTTATAACGACGGCCCATAAAGCGTTTGATGGAATAAATAGTATTTGTGGGATTAGTAATTCGTTGCCGCTTGGCTACCTGCCCAACGAGAATTTCACCTTTGTCGGTAAACCCTACCACTGATGGTGTAGTGCGGCCTCCTTCCTCATTGGGAATAATGACTGGTTTGCCTCCTTCAACAACCGCGACCACGGAATTGGTAGTTCCGAGGTCAATTCCAATTATTTTTTGTGTCGCCATTTATCTCCTCCTTTCGAGATTCTTTTCTTTAGTCATTTTTCTCAGGAATTAGCTTCTTAAATAAGATCAACGTAGCCAACATTCGTGTCTCCTTAAAAAAAATCAATTTCCGAATCTAATTCCATCTTTAATATAAAATATGAGTGCTATTTTGTCAAGTTTTTAACTAACAATATTTCAAAAGGTAAAATTCTCTCGTCAATAGAAAAAAGTAATTAATTTGAATGTAAAAATCAGAAAATTAAATTAACCTGGATAATTCACAAAAAGAGATGTTCTCCTTCATAACGTATTGATATATAATACGTTAGAAAAAGAAGAGAGAGAGAACAACCAAAAAAGATTGGACCAATCACCCGCTAAGTTTTTGTCTGTTCCTGGATCAATATTTTTTAATTTATGAATAGACCAGGTTAATCGATTTCCCCGTAAGAAATTTAAATGCTAAGAAGCGATTTTTGGCCCCAAAAATCGCGTTTAAGGGCATTTTTATGAGGATATAAATAGGCTATTTTCTTTATTATCATTTAGATGGCGAGGGCCGCCCCTAAACAAATCATCGGGTGTTTGTTTTTTCGATAAACCCCATTTTTCGTGCCATTTTTTGCGGAAAAACACGGAAAAATAGGTAAATATGTATTGGGTCCCCAGTTTTCACCTGAAAGATGCTCCTAGAAAGATACTAGAAAAATAAAAGGGCAGTCTTTTATCGACTGCCCTTTCGCTGGAACCACTAATAATAGCTAAAATTAAATTTGAAATTTTAGCTTGGTTTTGAACTTCGAGTTTTCTTTACTCTCGTCTTTTTTTTCTCTTTGCTATCAAGACAGCTCTGAATCGGAGCTTTAGTATTTCTTTCTCTCGATAATTCATTCAGCATCAGGATCGATGATGAATTTTTCTTTCATCAACAATTGAACTTCCTCACGAGACCGGCGAATTATTTTTTCGGCTATCTTGAATCGTTCTTCAGGAGAGGCTTCAACTCGAGCCACTCCTTGTTCAATTCCCTTGGAACCAACAGCAACTGCCTCTCTGGGAAAGACTTCCCATTGATCCATGTTAGGAATGATATAATCTTCATGAAGGCCATGGTCTTCGGCTACTCGAGCTAATTCTTTGGCAGCTTCAATGCACATCTCATCGGTAATCTTGGTGGCTCTAATGTCAAGAGCGCCACGAAAGATTCCAGGAAAACCAAGAGAGTTATTAATCTGGTTAGGAAAATCAGAGCGCCCAGTGGCTACTATCCGAGCTCCCGCCTCTTTTGCTTCCCAAGGCCATATTTCAGGCACCGGATTAGCTTCGGCGAAAACGATGGAATCAGTATTCATTCGTTTAACCCATTCTGGTTTAATAACGCCGGGCCCAGGTTTAGAGGCAGATATAAGCACATCCGCACCTTCCATGGCTTCGGGAATATCACCTTTAATACCCTTGGGATTGGTAATTTCACAGAGATGCCATTTTTCCTTGTACTTGGTCTTGAGAAGTTCTTTATCTCCTCGGTCGCGATGTAGAATTCCTTTAGAGTCAACAGCAATGATATTCTCCGGACGAACTCCAACAAGCATGATTAAGCGAGCGATAGCAATATTGGCCGCTCCAGCGCCAATTAAAGCTACTTTTACGTCCTCGGCCTTCTTATTGACGATTTTCAAGGCATTTATTAAGCCTGCCGCCGTAACACAGGCAGTACCTTGCTGATCATCATGCCAAACAGGAATCTCCATTTCTTTCCGCAGGGTATCGAGAATCCGAAAACACTTCGGGTGAGCAATATCTTCGAGGTTAACACCACCAAAAGTCGGCTGAAGAATCTTGACAGTTTTAATAAATTCATCAGGATCTTTTGTGCCCAGGCAAAGAGGAAAAGCATCCACTCCACCTAGGTACTTATAGAGAAGAGCCTTGCCTTCCATAACTGGCAAACCTGCTTCTGGGCCGATGTCACCAAGGCCCAGGACTCGCGAACCATCGCTAATAACAGCTACAAAATTCCACTTAT
Source organism: Candidatus Aminicenantota bacterium (assembly GCA_011042725.1). GTDB lineage: Bacteria > Acidobacteriota > Aminicenantia > Aminicenantales > Aminicenantaceae > JdFR-80. The sequence goes on from DQWD01000180.1 coordinate 6,641, forward strand.
TAGTCATTTCATAAGCTTTTTCCAGGTCAGCTTGGATAGCTTTACAAGGGGATGCCACACCCGGAGTGTACCAGATGGCAAAATCTTCAAAACTTCTAATTCGACATTTAGGAATAACTTCAATTTTTCCCCGATAGAATGGATGAAGCCGCATTGCGTCCTTGGAGGGTTGTTCGGCCTTAGCCAGGAGTTCCTCCACAGTGACCTTTTTCATTTGATTACCTCCTTAAAATTGTGGCCGGGATAATAATATTTTTATTAAGCCACATCATTAATTATTAATATATTAAACTATAATTATTTTTTTATTTTTACAAATAATTTTTTATTATCACAAGCTTCAATTATAAACCCTTCCCTTGCAAAGTCAAGCTTACAAAAATTAGAGAAAATTGGTGACAGCTTACCTATTTACCCTATTTTTCAAACCGAGCAAAAAAATAGGAGGCAAAAATGGAGAGCAAAAGGAAGAGCCAGAGGTAAAATAGTTGTCTCTCA
>DQWD01000049.1 GCA_011042725.1 Candidatus Aminicenantota bacterium
AAAACTAAGAGAGACTTCTAAAGAGAAAAAGGAAAAACCATCATGGAAAAGAAAAACACCGTCGAAGTTACTGTAAAATTTATCACTATCATGCAAAAATTTTCGCACCAAAAAAAAATCGTAATGTCTTTACCGCCTGAGCCGGAGAAAACCCTTCAAGTAATTATCAATAAATTTGACATTCCCTGGAAAGGCAAACTCGAAAAAAGCGTTCGGATATTCGTTCGCGGTCAACACTGGGAGTCTTTTGTGGAGAAAAAAAAGTCTCTTAAAGACGGGGATGAAATTGCTTTTATTCCTATCAGCGGCGGTGGTTAAAGCTCGATCACAATCAAGCAAAGCATTAATACTTTAGCTTTCTTAGTTCAATTAAAAAGAATAATGTTTATCGGCCAGACCAATCTTATTGATGGTTAAAGTAATAAGAAACAATAAAGAGCGCCTTTTTGTTTGCTTACGTTTAAAAAATTTAGGCGATAGTTAGCCCGCCAAAGAAACCCAACACGGAGTGAAGACTTCCCGGTTACCCTCAGTTTAAAACTGGGAGAGATCGGCTATGTTTAGAAGATAAAGCCTGGCTTCCCGAGGAATTCCTGTTTTTACATCCCACCCCATCATCTCATAGTAATAATCAAGGGCCTTTTCAAATCTTTGGCGATCCAACTTGGTTCCGGTTAAAATGCCTGTTTCCAAAGGTTGAAAGAGTCGCTCGGGAAGCATATCATCTTCGCGAGTAAATCCTTCTCGAGCCAACACCAATCGAGCCAGGGTTGTTGTTCGTTCTCCCAACATCATCAACTCAAATAGACTTGTTTCCCACCCAGTGGAAGCTTCCACCATCTCTACTAAATGACGCAACCTGAACAACCGGGCTGGTCCAACCGTAAAAAAGCACATGCTAAGCGTATTTAATAGGCTATAGATATGCTGATTGAGAACAAACCAACGAACCTTATAGGGAGTTAAGTCGCGAGCCGGAACTCCTTTTAAGATCCCAATTGGATAAAGGTCAGGAACTGCCCAACGTCCTTCTTCAAAAGGCATATCGTGAGCAGCTTCAATGTGATCGGCTCCTGTTGGAGAAAGCGAATAGGCAAAAGCAATGTTATTTTTCCCCCGCGGCTCATGCATGGCAAAGGCTTGCTTTTTAACCGTGCAGACAAATTTTTTCGATTCAGGGCCAAAAATTTCAGCGGCTCGATTTATTCCTTGGGCCAGAATTTCTCCAAATCCTTTCCGGAAAGCAATCTTTTCGATCAATTCCAAAGCTGCTGGTCCATTACCAAATTTCAAGTCAAGACCCTCAGTATCCTTCTTGGTTATGACTCCATTTTCATAACACTCCATGGCAAAGGTAATGGTCATTCCCGTTTCAATGGTATCAAGGCCATATTTATTGCATAACTCGTGAGCCTTGGCGATTAACTCAATATCATCGACAAGCATGTTGGGACCAAAGGCACCAGAAGTTTCATATTCGGGCCCACCAAAGCGGGGATCAAGATCAAATTTTCCACCCGCACAAACCTGTTTACAGCGAATAGGACAGGCATAACAACTTGCCCGGTCAACGAGTACCGTTTTTTTCAATTGATCGAAAGAAACCTTTTCGACCCGATCAAAAGATCCACCGTGAAAATTCTTGGTCGGCAGGACTCCATCGGCATCTAAATCCTCCATATCCCAGCCGAGGGTTCCCCCTTCTTTTAATAGCTGGCAGACAGGATGCTCATCCATATGCTTAGCAAAATAAGTAGCCAATTCTTTTAGTTTTTTCCGGTCGTGAAATTCTAAGGGCAATTGTCCTTTAGCCACAATTGCTTTCAAATTTTTTGAACCAAAAACTGCCCCCATTCCCGTGCGGCCGTTGGCATGGCGCAAATCTTGAATAACACAAGCATAACGAACCAAATTTTCGCCAGCTTGGCCGATGGCAATCATTTGAACTTTATCATCGTTTAATTCTTCTCTAATTTTGTCCTGTACGTATCCAGTATCATGACCCCATAGATGAGAAGCATCCTTAAATTCTACCCGATTGTCATGGAGGAAAAGATAAACTGGATGAGGGGCCTTGCCTTTAATCACCACGGCATCAAACCCTGCTTTTTTGAGATTTACTGAAAAGTAGCCTCCTGCTTCTGATTCACCGAAACCTTCGCTTAAAGGAGATTTAGCGGCGATAGTATACCGATTAGCCCCAGCTAAAGGAGTGCCTGTTAAAACCGAATTAGTCACTACCAAGACATTATCAGGGCTTAGAGGATCAAGGCCAGCCTCCATTTCAGTCAGCAAGAAAAAAGAGGCCATAGCACTGCCTCCCATAAAGGTCCGATAGAAATAGTCACTTTTTTCTATTATTTCATAAGATAGATCAGAAAGATTAACTTTCAGAATTCGACCTGTATAACCCACAGGCATAATATCCTCCTTTATCCGATAGATATGTATTTAAAGACTATTATTATAACCTGTTTCTAGAAATTTATCTTCCTTCCTCTTGCCTAAAGGAACTTTTTACTCAAAGAATGAGTTGGCTTATTACACCAGGCAACTATTTTTGGTTAACCACTTCACCAAGGGCCTCGAGAACCTTGTTAACGTTTTCCTCTCGGGCTGTATAACCCATTAAGCCAATGCGCCAAATCTTGCCGGCCAGAGGCCCTAAACCTCCACCAATTTCAATTTTGTATTTTTCCAGCAGCCAGGCTCTTCCTTGGGCATCATCAATCCCTTCAGGAATCAAAATAGCATTTAATTGGGGCAGTCGATAAGGAGGATCAACCAGCATCTTAATCCCCAATTCTTCCAGTCCCGCCACTAATTTTTGGTGCATCTCTTGATGGCGACGAAAGACATTCTCCAGCCCTTCTTCGACAATAAGGTAAAGGGATTGGTAAAGGGCATAAAGCATGTTAATGGGAGCAGTGTGATGATAAACTCTCTTCTTTCCTTCCCAATACTGAGCAATCATACTCATATCTAAATACCAGTTAGGCACTTTTGTCTGGCGATTGAGGATTACTTCTAGAGCTCTTTCGGAAAAAGTAGCTGGCGCTAACCCTGGGGGGCAGGATAAACATTTTTGGCTGCCACTGTAGAGAGCGTCAATCCCCCAGTCATCGGTAGCTACCTCTATGCCGCCTAAACTGGTAACAGCATCAACTAGATAAAGAGTTTCTTTGCCCTTGAGTAACTCTCCTATTTCAGCCACTGGATTCCGGACTCCGGTCGAAGTTTCGGCGTGGACGACAGCCACAATTTTATAAAATTTATCTTTTAGTTTCTGGGCTACCATTTCCACATCTATTGGCTTGCCCCATTCAAATTCGAGAGTATCTACTTGAGCTCCTAACCTCCCAGCCACATCCTTCATCCTCGTTCCGAAAACACCATTGATTAAAATCAGAACGGGGTCCCCCCGTTCAATGAGGTTAACAAAACAAGCTTCCATCCCAGCCGAGCCCGTTCCAGAAATGGGAATGGTCAACCTATTTTTAGTCTTCATCACCACTTGGAGCAACTCCTTGATCCCATCCATTATCTGGATAAAATAAGGATCAAGATGGCCTAGAGTTGGCAGACTCAAAGCCCGATAGACTTCCGGGTAAATACATGAAGGGCCAGGGCCCATAAGGGTAATTTCTTCAATTTCGTCCAATAAATTAGACATTATTACCTCCATGAGTTTCAATGTTCTTATAATTAAAGATCGGAGATAAATTTTACCATTCTTATAAATATATGTAAACATAATTCACTAAATTATTTTAATTCGTTTCAAATAAAGGAGATATATATTTATATTTTTAAATTTTGTAGGTCTAATTGATTGACATAATCTACCACTTGCCTCTATCATAAAAAAGGATGAATTAGTGATGGTTATTAAATATAATCTAAAGTTAGAAATTTTTTGGACAATAAGGAAGGAGTACTAGGATGTATCAACATGAAAATGGTCTTTTTACTACCGATTTTTTGGAAAAAATAAGAGACAAATTCCTTTATGTCGATTGGGATCCTTATACTGGCCAGCGTATTTATTTCGAAGCCTCCGGCGGATCGCTTCGCTTAAAATCTGTGCTCGACACCATGGCTCGCGAAACAGCTCTCCCTGATGAACTCTTCCGCTATAATCCGGCTTCTGATCATACCGTGGAAGTGATGAACAAGGGAATTGAAGACGTCAAGCTATTTGTCGGGGCTAAAAATGGTTATATTATTTCTACCAATAGCGCCACTCATGCCATGGCTCGTGTGATTGAAGCAATTACAGCCCATATTCCAGGCAAAAACATCGTAACTACCCAATTGGAACACCCAGCTGTTCTTAGCTCCACCAAATACTTTGCCGAACTTCGCGGACTTGAGTGGCGAGTGGCTCCGATTGATAAAGAGTCAAGCTCGGTGCCGCCAGAAGCAATCCTCGAACGAATTGACCAAGACACCTGCTTGTTAGCTTTCCAGCATGCCTCGAATCAAACCGGAATAATAAATGATGTCAAGTATATCGTCCAAGAAGCTCGCCGGATAAAACCTGATTTACATGTTCTTGTTGATGCTGTTCAGTATGCCCCCCATGGTCATATTGACGTCGAAGATTTAGATGTTGATGCCTATGCCTTCGGACCTTACAAGGCCTATTGTGTTAAGGGTATTGGATTTTCTTATATTTCTGAGCGCGTCGCCAAACTTCCTCATTTAAAACTGATTGGCAAACCAGAAACTGACTGGGTCCTCGGCTCCCCAGCTCCTCAACCTTTTGCCTGTTGGTCAGCGGTAATTGATTACCTATGCTGGTTAGGAAGTCACTTTACTTCCTCCTCAGATCGTCGAGACCAGATAGTAACGGCCAAAAAGGCCATTACTAAGCATATGCAAGCTTTATTGCATCAAATACTCTATGGAAACGATGGCGTACCCGGATTGAATGATCTTGACCACGTGACGGTATGCGGGATGAAAGGCGGACTTGAGCAACGATTATGCATTTTCCTTTTTCAGCTAGCCGGGATGAATGCTACCGAAGCCATGAATCGTTACAATCAAGAATTCCATATCCGATTAGCCGCTCGTGTCCGTGATTCTTACTCCACCTATCCCCTGGAAGGGCTAGATTGGAGTGATGCTGTTCGCCTCTCGGCTGCCCACTACAATACCCCTGAAGAGGTCGTTGCTTTCCTTGAGGCTACCGCTGCTTTAAAAGCCAAATAAAAGGTAGAGAGCAGTAAAATTAGCGGCCGCTAATTAAGACCGGCTTTTTTAATTTTAACTTATAATTTGTTTTTAAGCTTTAGATAAAAATAAACATTCAAACATGAAAAGCAAAATATTTTAATTTTATTATTGCTATAAAATCTAATTTAGTTTAATAATATAAAACCGATGATTTTAAAATTAAAAACCTCAACCCAAAACTTTTTTTCCTTTACCCATTTAATTCTTCCCGTTAGTTGTTTACTAATTCTCTCCTCTTGTGGTCAAAAGGCCGACAAGACCTCTTCTTCCCCACCAACCTCACCCCAAAAGATAATTCTCAAAGTGGCCCAAAACAGCAACGTTAATCACCCCTATCAAAAAGGATTAGAAAAATTCAAAGAGGTGCTTGAAAAAGAAAGTGGCGGTCAAATCGAAGTTCAAATCTTTCCAAATGGTCAATTAGGAAACGAAGAACAAGAAGCTGTTGGAGTTAAATTTGGGATCCTTGATGCCACCATTGTCTCCTCAGGCAACCTGGCTCCCTTTGTCCCTGAGATTGACCTGTTTAATCTACCTTTTATTTTTCGTGACCTAGATCACTTTTACCGAGTTCTTGACGGTCCGGTCGGCCAATGGATGGGACGGATTATCGAAAAAAGACTAGATTGTATTTTTCTGGGCTACTGTTCCTTTGGCATCCGCAACACATGGAATTCCAAAAAACCTGTCCATTCTCCTGATGACCTCAAGGGGTTGAAAATTAGAGTAATGTCTAGTCCTATCCTTCTCTCTGCTTTTGATACTCTCGGGGCTCAGGCCACGACCATGTCTTGGAACGAGCTTTACTCGGCTCTTCAGCAAGGAGTTTTGGATGGGGCAGAATGTTCTATGTCCGACCTTTATCTTGAAAAGTTCTACGAAGTAACCAAATATGTTTCTTTAACCCAACATTTAATCGGCGCAGCGGTTATGATCTTTAGTCAAAAACGATACGAAACTCTCCCCCCTCCATGGCAAACAGCTGTCCTTAAAGCCGGCCACGAAGCTGTTCTGACTGCCCGCCAAGCGGAAGAGGAAATGTCCAATCAAGCCTTTCAAGAACTCAAAAAACGGGGACTCCAATTTTTCGAAGTGGATACCCAACAATTCCGCGCCAAAGCCGTCTCTATTTATAAAAAATACGCCCCTAAATTAGGTGGAATGGAGCTAATCAACCAAATAATAGATCAATGAAAACTGAAAACTTGGTGTGGTTAACAAAAATACTCTGGGAATTAATTAGTTCGATCGACAACAAGAACAGGAACCCAGTTAATTCGCCTCCTGCAAAGGGTATTAAGCAGAGATGAAGAAAAGAACTTTTTCTCCTTTAGAAGCCAGTTTAATAATTTTACTAATAGCCATCGTCGTGGTTACTTTCATCCAAGTTCTCTTTCGATATTTCTTGCATTTTTCTTTGGGGTGGACAGAAGAGCTAGCTCGCTTTCTCCTCCTCTGGCTGGCTTCCCTAGCTTGCGCCTATGGATTTAAAACCAAGTCCCACTTTGTGTTGAAATTCTTTGTCAACATCTTCCCTCCCTTACCCCAAAAAATAATAAAAACCCTAGTAACTTTCGGGTTATCGCTCTTCATGGGTCTTTTCATTTGGAAAGCTTTGGAATATACCCTTAGAGTTGCCAACCAAACCGCCCCTAGCACTCGAGTTTCAATGGCCATTCCTTACTCCTCGGCCGCCGTGGGAGGGATCTTAATGCTTTATTACATCCTTAGAAATTGGTGGATCGAAATAAGAGACAAAGAGTCTATCCCTATTTCCGAGGAGGATAAATAAGAAATGGGAATTGGCCTTTTAATTTTATTCCTCTTAACT
>DQWD01000205.1 GCA_011042725.1 Candidatus Aminicenantota bacterium
AGATTGGTAAGGTTTTAAGCCGGCAAACACAGCTTGATCTCCCAATTCATCTTCAATCTCGAGCAAACGATTATATTTGGCCACTCGTTCACTCCGGCTTAAGGAGCCAGTTTTTATCTGGAGTGCTTGGAGGGCAACACTAAAATCAGCGATAAAAGTGTCTTCCGTTTCGCCGGATCGATGAGAAATAACTGTCTTGTAGCCATGGTCTTGAGCTAATTTAATTGTTTCGATGGTTTCAGTTAAGGTGCCAATTTGGTTTAGTTTTATCAAAATGGCATTGGCAATATTTTCGGAGATTCCTTTCTTGAATCGTTGGGGATTGGTGACGAAAATATCATCACCAACGAGTTGGATTTTCGAGCCGAGCTCAGCGGTCAATGCCTTCCAGTTAGGCCAATCGTCCTCAGCCAGTCCATCTTCGATAGATAGAATTGGGTAGTTCTGGATGAGTTGGTCATAGAGATTGATGAGTTCCTCGGGTTTTTTCTGACTTCCGTCAGATTTTTTAAACACGTAAACCCCGTTTTCGTAAAACTCCGAAGCGGCAATATCTAAAGCCAGGAAGACATCTTGACCGGGCTGATAGCCGGCCTTAGTAATACTGGCCATGATTAGCTCTAGCGCTTCTTCATTGGATTTTAAATGAGGGGCGAAACCTCCTTCATCCCCGACCGCTGTAGTGTAACCTTTTTCTTTAAGGATACTTTTTAAACAGTGAAAGACTTCAGCAGCGGCCCGCATGGCTTCCCGAAAAGTCTTCCGGCCAGCGGGAACAATCATAAATTCTTGGAAATCGACATTGTTATCGGCATGAGAGCCACCATTAAGGATATTTATTTGCGGAACAGGAAGGTAGTAAATATTTTGGGGATGGAGATAGGTATAAAGGGGCTGCCCCTCGGCGGCAGCGGCAGCTTGAGCCACAGCTAAAGAAACCGAGAGGATGGCGTTAGCTCCCAACCGACTTTTATTGGGGGTTCCATCCAGCTCGATTAACCGTTGATCTAATTTTTCTTGATCGAGAGCATCCCAGCCTCTTATTTCTGGAGCGATGATTTGATTAACGTTGTTTACCGCTTGTAAAACACCTTTGCCGAGGTAACGATGAGGATCTTTATCTCGAAGCTCCAGGGCTTCGTGGCTGCCGGTTGAAGCTCCGGAGGGCACCGAGGCGATGCCTTTGGTTCCGCCTTCCAGCAGGACCTGGGTTCTAATAGTCGGATTTCCTCGAGAATCGAGAATTTCAAGAGCTTTGATACTTACAATTTTTGTCGACTTCATCAGCAATTTCTCCCTTATAAAATTTGGTAAGGTAAATAAAAAAGATAAAGTTTCTATCTAGAAATTAACTTTTTTCTTCCGATGGGGCCGATTCTTTGCTTTTGCGGGCTAATTCTTCCTTTTTGCGCTCGACAAAATCTTTGATGGCATCTATTCCCTCTAAGGTTTTCTCTTTAACCACTTTGGCTCCTTTTTCGGCTTCCAAAGCTACTTTCTCATAGCCTTCTTTGACTTTGGTTCCTGTTTTTGTGGCCGATTCTTGAATTTTCTTTCTAGTTTCTTCTCCACTGGCTGGAGCGAAGAGAACGCCTAAAACAAAGCCGGTGGCGGCTCCCAAAAGAAAAGATAAAGTAACTTCAAAAGCAGATGATCCTTTATCATTAGCCATTTTTTTCCTCCTTGCGTTTGAGTTTTTTCCATTGTCTCCAACCCATTCTGACTAGCGGAAAGAGAAGTGGCCAGTATTTGGAGGAAGGACGAATGAGCTTGGTGCTGGCAAACCAGGTAATGTCAGCGAGGCCGCCGGCAATTTTCTTGGAAGACTCAATTAGCTCTGAAGCTGCTGCTAAATCCTCGTTTGCTTTCTGAGAAATATCATTTAGATTCTTAACTAGCTGCGAGATGTCGTCTAGAGTTGCCTCTGCTTTGCGGCTTGTTCGACGTAGTTGCAGAAGAAAAATAACCACCACAGTCGACACGACTACTGCCGCCAAAGTGAGGACCAGCAATAAGAACTGATTTAGGGTTAGAGACATATCAATTATAAATTTATTTAAATAGCTAGAAATGTCAAATACTTTAATCTTTTCTTTGAGGCTAAACTTAAAATGCCAGCCAGAATTTCTCTGTTGATTTCAGACAAAAAAGGAAGAGTTTTTTGACCTATGAAAACTCCTAGCCCTGTCTTTTTTTAAAAAGGTAGCTGCCCGACACCAAGGGGAAAAGGCTCGAAATTTTAGGTGAGATAATTGATTATTATTTGGAAGCGAGAGATGGCTTTCTTCTCTGTTTCTTAATGCTTCGATATTTCATGGAGAGAAAAGAAAAGAGAAATCTCATTTCCAAAGGATTTTCGAAAAGTGAGAGTATTGAAAAGATTCGTTCAATTTTTGGAGGATGGCGGGGTAGTGATGGCAGGCCTGGTTCTCAACAGCTTCTTCCCATTCTTGGAGGAGAGGATGAGGCTTAAAAACTAGCTTTTTGCTTTGTAAACGACGAACTCCTCGCCAAGCTCGCCAATGGGTGTTCAAAAGTAAGGCTAAGAATCCGAAAAAGACATTCGGCCCGGGCAAAAGGGCGGCTAAACCACTAATCGGGAGGAGTAAAATTTCTCCGATGATGAGGCCCAAGTGAGATGTCTTTTGCTTTTGCAGGAAAAAGGCAAATTTTCGGTGGAGTTTTGGAAGTTGAACTCTTCCCGAGACCAAAATGTCAATGGAGGAGGGATCGTGTTTGAGGATTTGGGCTAAAGCTTGTTCTTGGTGAAGAATTCGGGGAGGAAGAAGAAGTAATTTTTCCTTGGCTTTAGTCCAGAGGGTTTGCCAGCGGGAGAACCGAACTTCACCGACTTGAAAAGCTTCGGTGGTGAACAAGCGATATTTTTGTTGGTAGTCAAGTACAAAGAAAAGCACCATCGGCCGCCATTCTAACAGAAGGTTAAGATTACTACAAGAGGCCTTAACTTGTTGATGGCTCTATAAAAATGAAGCAATTATGCTTAGGCAAAAAAGCATCTTTAGTGAGAGAAAGAGACAATTACGTTAAGTTAGAAAGTCAATTGTTGGGTAAGCCATTTCCAGGTGAAGAGAATTGTCTCGCCGGCTATAATGGGCAAGAAGTCAACTCTGGATGAAAGATTGCCAAGAAAAGGGGTAAAGCTTCGATCAGGCGGGGAGAAAGACGGCTGACTAAATCTTCGTCGATGAAAAATATTTTCTGGTTTCTAATTGCTTTTATCTGGTTAAAACGAGGTAAAGAAAAAAGGAATTGTTTAGTTTGGTTAAAATGGTTGATATCCGGGGCCAGAATGATAATGATTTCGGGGTTTTTGAGGATTATTTCTTCAGCTTGGGCAACAAACCAAGCCCGATGAATATCATGCCAAATATTTATACCGCCAGCCCGGGTGATCAGGTCGTTTAGGAAACTTTCCTCTCCACAACTCCACAGTTGGGAACCTTGGAAAGTAAGAAGAACTCGGGGCTTGTTGGTTGTCGAGGTTAGTTTATGGTCAATTTCGCTCAAGATGGATTCCAATTGCCTTCTTAAACTGGCCGCTTTTTCGACTTTAAAAGTCACTTTTCCCAGGCGATCAATCATTCTCAGCAGAGAAGAAATGGTTTGGCCTTCGTCAAGAACAAAAATGGGCAGGCCCAAGCTTTGAAGTTTATGGATGAGGGGAAGGGGATTGCCTCTAAAGCCAAGGATAAGGTCGGGCTTAAGGGCGATTATTTTCTCCAGGTTTGGGTTAATGTAGCCCCCGATGGTTGGTTTTTCTTTGACTTCCGGTGGGTAGTCACAATATTGGGTGACCGCGATTATTTTATCTTGGAGGTCAAGCTGATAAAGAATTTCAGTGATGTTAGGAGCTAGGGAGATGATCCTTTGGGGAGGCGAAGTCAAATGCACCCGGTAGCCCACGTCATCAGTAAAAGTTTGCGGGACGGAAGTGGCTCCCAGGAAGAGGCCAATCAGTATAGCCGGAGCAATGACTCTTTTCATTTTTTCAGCTTCGCCTTAATTTTTCCAGATTCAATTTCAACATCGCTTATTCTATCTTAACAATTAACTGGAAAAGAGCCAAATCAAGTTTAGAAAAGACTAATCCCTGTTTTATTGGCTGTCTCCCCCGTTAATATAAGGCTGACTGCTTGAGGAAGATTTCTTGACATTTTTTTCCCTAATACCTAAGATGGAAAACTGAATCTGGACAGGTTAGTTGGTTTGGTTACTTGTTCTGCTTCAGCGAGCCGAAAATTGAGTTGAAATTCATTTTCTAAATTTGAAATAGTGGATTTATTGAATATTGTTCCTCACTGGATTTAGTTAGAGTGTAGCTGGATTTAGTTAGAGTGTAGTTAGAGTGTAGTTAGCTTTAAACAATTTATAGATTTAAGTTAGTTAATTTTTTGATATATTTAGTTAATTAAAATTAAATAAACAGTTAAAATTAATAGAACGAGGAGATGCTCAACGATGAAGCCTGAATACCGTTTTCGTGATATCGAAGCCAAGTGGCAGAAAAAGTGGGAAGAAGCCGGGACTTTCGCTAGTCGGGAAGTAGAAGGGGCCCCCAGATATTATTGCCTGGAAATGTTCCCTTATCCTTCGGGCCGGATCCATATGGGGCATGTACGGAACTACTCGATCGGAGATGTTATTGCCCGCTTTAAAAAAATGAAGGGGTTTAACGTTCTTCATCCCATCGGCTGGGACGCCCTTGGTTTACCAGCGGAAAACGCCGCTATTAAACATGGTGTTCATCCCCATCAATGGACGATGGAAAACATAGATTACATGCGTTCTCAACTGAAGAAGATGGGGTTTAGTTATGACTGGTCTCGAGAAATAAGCACTTGTGATCCTGGGTATTATCGGTGGAATCAATGGATATTTTTGCAGCTTTATAAGCGAGGCTTAGCTTATCGGAAAAAAAGTTGGGTAAATTGGTGTCCTCAATGTCAAACGGTGCTGGCTAACGAACAAGTTATAAGTGGCTGCTGTTGGCGATGTGATGCCCAGGCCGAGCAAAAAGAGATGGAGCAGTGGTTTCTTAAGATTACCGCCTATGCCGAGGAATTACTTTCTGGGCACGAGAAATTGGTAAAATGGCCCGAGCACGTATTGATTATGCAGAAGAACTGGATTGGCAAAAGCGAAGGGACGACTGTTTCTTTTCCCGTTGTGGACCGGGAAGAAGTCATTGATGTTTTTACCACCAGGGTTGACACTATTTACGGAGCAACTTTCTTAGCCCTGGCTCCTGATCATCCCTTAACTTTAAAATTATTGGAGCGCTCGCCGCAGAAAGATAGACTCGTCAAATGGGTAAAAGACCAAATCGCCCAACGGAGTTTGCACCGCGAAGAGCCAGAAGAGAGAAAAGAAGGGATTGATACCGGCCAGCGAGCGGTTAATCCCTATAATGGCGAGGAGATCCCCATTTGGATCGTCAATTACGTGCTCATGGATTATGGCACGGGAGCCATCATGGCGGTGCCGGCTCATGATGCCCGGGATTTTGAGTTCGCTCGCCAATATAATCTGGAGATTCGTGAAGTTATCGTCCCCTCTGGATTTGCAGAAAGAGAAGAAAGTGAGCTGGAAACAGCCTTTGAGGAATATGGAGTATTGGTCAATTCGGGACCTTTTTCTGGTCTTGAATCCCGGCGAGCAATAGAAGAAATGACAAAATTAGCCGAAGAAAAAGGCTTTGGTCACCGGAGTATCCTTTATCGGCTGCGTGACTGGGGTATTTCCCGCCAGCGTTATTGGGGAACGCCTATTCCCATCGTCTATTGTCAACGTTGTGGAGTTGTAGGTGTTCCTGAGGAGGAATTGCCGGTTGTTTTGCCCTCGGATGTTGAGTTTAAGGGCCTGGAAGGTTCTCCCTTGGAGAAGGTGGCCAGTTTTACCAATACCACCTGTCCGCAGTGTGGTGGCCCCGCCCGTCGAGAAACAGATACCATGGACACTTTTTTTGATTCTTCTTGGTATTACTTCCGGTATTGTTCGCCCCATGAGTCCAGCCAACCCTTTAATCCCCAACTGGGTGCTTACTGGATGCCGGTTGATTTATACATTGGCGGGGTGGAACATGCTATCCTTCACCTTATCTATGCTCGCTTTTTTTGCAAAGTGCTGCGGGATTTGGGGTTAACTAAGGAAGACGAACCCTTTCCCCACCTTTTGGCTCAAGGAATGGTTACTAAGGATGGGGCGGCGATGTCGAAATCAAGAGGCAATGTTGTTGATCCCGATGAAATGATTCAGAAATACGGGGCTGACACCTTGCGGTTATTCATCCTCTTTGCTGCTCCTCCCGAGAAGGAATTTGCGTGGAACGAGAAAGGAATCGAGGGCTGTTTCCGGTTTCTCAATCGGTTGTGGACTTATTTTATCGACCATCTCGATATTTTCGAAGAAAAAACAGCTAGCTCTACTAGTACTGCTCCTTCTTCGGACAGTGGCCGGCGGCTAAAGACCAAAGTCCATCAGACTATCAAGAAAGTTACCGAGGATATCGAGCAACGCTATCATCTCAATACCGCCATCAGTGCCATCATGGAATTGTTCAATTTATTAAAAAAAGAAGGTGAGACTTTGAAGAAAAATCCAGAAGGGCGGGCTTTGCTTCGGGAGACCATGGAGTCGATTTTGCTCTTGCTTAATCCCTTTGCCCCCCACCTTGGTGAAGAACTGTGGGCGATGACTGGTCATCGGGCGATGCTGGCGGAAACTCCCTGGCCGAAGTTTGATCCGCAGTGGGCCGAGGAGGAAAAAGTAACGATTGTCGTCCAAGTTAACGGAAAATTACGCGATAAATTAGAGATGGCTAAAGACAGCGAGGATAGGCTAGTTAGAGAAGAAGCGTTAAAGTTGCCCAAAATCCAGAAATATCTCCAGGGCCAGACGCCAAAGAAGGTGATTTATATTCCCAATAAACTGGTCAATATTGTCCTCTAAATTGGAGAGAATGCGAAGACAGCTAGTGATCTTGGGGCTTTGCCTGGCAGGCTTAATGTCAAGCTGTGGGTATCATCTCCGGGGAACCGG
>DQWD01000172.1 GCA_011042725.1 Candidatus Aminicenantota bacterium
AGTTAATGTTTATTCAGGTCCAAAAAGAAAGACATTATTCTGGTGAAGTAAATCTTATTGTACTGGCCTTGGCTAATGCTTTTTCGGCGGTGCGGCGAACATAGGGATTTTTATCAGTTGTCAGGCTGGAGAGAAGTTGGCGGGCAAGGGAGGTGGCCAGTTCGCCAAGGGTTTGAGCTAACTCGCAGCGGACAGCAACATTGGGATCGTTAAGCAACTCAGAGATTGCTTCAACGAGGGTTTCATCTTGCCGGTGGGCGATTATTTTGAGGATGGCGGTCTTGCGATACCAGGGGGGCTTGTTCAAATATGTCAATAATAACTTTTCTCCATGAAGGTCTGGTTGTTGAGATATGAAGTTGATGATGAATTCTCTAATTTCTTCGCAAGGATCAGCCAGAGCTTCAATCATCAGTTGAGACAGGGAAGGAGGGCTTTTTTTGATCATTTCCTTGATAATTCTAAAGCGCTGGGATTTATTTTTGATATTCTGGAAATTATTTATTTCTTGGGGGGACATTTTCTTTTTGGCAGAACGGCGAGGCTTTTCTTTCCGTGTCTTTTCCTGAGCCATGTTTGAATCACGATAATTGATGATTAATCGTAAATTTATCATAAATAAAATAGTAGTTATAAATCAATGATTAAGCTGGAAAAGCTTGTGGTGGCCAAGATTATTCCTAATGAATTATAATTAATTAATCTCTTCTACCCACGTTATATGGAAGAGAACCAAAATTGTTTAAACTAGCCCCAAGAATTTTCCTGGCTCCTCCCTGGGGAAAAGAAAATTAAAGACAATAAATATCTTGAGCCTGAAAGCAGAGAATCCACTGGTCAAGAAGCCGTCCTGACCAAGGTTCTCTCTGTTCAAGAAAGAAAAGATTGTCTAGATCAGGAGTTGTTTTTGTTTTTCGGAATAAAATTTAAAGGGAAGCAGTAAAAATTATAGTCATTTCTCCGCAATGGTTTTAGATATGGCGCTTAAACCATTTCGAGGATATGTCCTAGCTTCTCTTTCTTGGTTTTGAGATAATTTAGATTGCACTTATTGGGAGGGACTTCAATCGGGATACGCTCAACAATTTCCAGTCCATAACCAGCGAGCCCGACAAACTTACGCGGATTATTAGTTAAAAGGCGAATTTTATTTACTCCCAGCGAAACAAGAATTTGAGCGCCGATTCCGTAATCGCGTTGATCTGGTTTGAAGCCAAGTTTCTGATTAGCTTCAACGGTGTCAGCGCCTTGTTCCTGTAAAGCATACGATTTTATTTTATTGGCCAAGCCGATTCCTCGCCCTTCTTGATTAAGCAGATACAGAATTATTCCCCGGCCTTCTTTTTCAATCATCTCCATTGCTTTATGTAGTTGGTCACCGCAGTCACACCGTTCGGAAGCGAAAGTGTCACCAGTTAAGCATTGAGAATGGACCCGAATCATGACGGGTTCTTCGGTGTTAATTTTCCCCTTGACGAGAGCAACATGGTGCTCGTGATGAATTTTATCTTCGAAGACGAGGATTTGAAAATGACCATACCGGGTAGGAAGATCTGCTTCTTCGACTTTTTTGATTAAGCATTCATGTTTGAGCCGGTATTGAATAAGATCGGCAATGGTTAAGATGGGGATGTCAAAAGTTTGGCTGAATTCGATTAGTTGCGGCATCCTAGCCATTGTCCCATCTTCATTCATGATTTCGCAGATCACTCCGGCCGGATAGAGACCAGCGAGACGGGCGAGATCCACGGCTGCTTCGGTTTGTCCGGCTCTCTCTAACACTCCGCCTTCTCGAGCTTGGAGAGGGAAAATATGACCAGGGCGGGCCAGGTCGGGTGGTTTCGTTCGGGGGTTGATGGCTGTAAGGATTGTGCGGGCTCGATCATGGGCCGAAATCCCGGTGGTTACCCCTTCTTTGGCGTCGATGGAGACCGTAAAAGCGGTTTGGTAACGAGCCGTATTATCCGGGACCATTAAAGGCAGGTTTAGCTCTTGCAAGCGTTGGCGGGTCAAGGGAAGGCAGATGAGTCCGCGCCCGTGTTTGGCCATAAAATTGATGATATCAGGAGTTACTTTTTCCGCTGCCACCATCAAATCGCCTTCGTTCTCGCGATCTTCATCGTCAACAATGATGATGAGTTTGCCGGCTTTAACAGCTTTAATGGCTTCTTCAACCGAGACTAAAGCAGATTTCTTAATCATGATTTATCCTATTTTGTAAGCCTAATAAACCTAATTTTGATAGTAAATTATACATGTATTTTCCAATTATGTCACACTCGAGATTTACTTCATGACCTACTTTAAGTTGACCAAGATTAGTCGTGGTGAGAGTGAGAGGAATTAGTTCGCATTCAAAATAACTGGGAGTTAATTGGGCAATAGTCAAGCTAACCCCGTTTAAAGCGATGCTTCCCTTGGGAATCAAGAAGGGGCGGAGGGCCGGGTTATACTTAACCCTGATTCTTTTGCCAGGGGGGCGATGAGCAAAGTGGATAATTTTACCGGTGCCATCAACATGGCCCGTGACTAAGTGTCCGCTTAAGAAAGATTCTAACCGGAGGGGGGGTTCTAAATTTAGAGACCACCCGGTTGGTAAATGACCCAAGGTTGTTTTTGTTTTCGTTTCTTGGGAGAGATGAAAGTATCCAATATTTTTTTTCTTGTCGGCTAGAGATAAGCAAACCCCGTCAACGGCCAGACTTTCCCCAATAAGAAGCTCAGCTATTATTGACTCTGACTCGATCATGATTATTGACCGCTGCTGGAGATACCCTTTGAATTTTCCTTGGGTAGTAATAATTCCGGTGAACATCAGAAATATCCTTCAATGATTGTATCATTTCCCAGCCGGAAAGTTGAGATGCTTTTCAGCCGTAAAGCTTCCTGAATTGTGGTTACTCCTTCTCTGGGAAAAAATGAGGGGGCGGTTTTTCCCCCAATGAGAAGGGGGGCCAAGAACAAAATTAATTTATCGGCTAGTTTTTCTTCTAAAAAAGAAGAAATCAATTCTCCTCCGCCTTCGACCAAAAGACTGGCCATTTGATTTCGCCCCAACCACTCTAAAGTTGCTTTTATGGGGACTTTTCCTTTTGAATCGGGTTGAAAAGAGACGATTTGAAGGCCTTTCTCTTCTAGGAGTTTTCGGTGGCTAGAAGGTGCATGAGTAGTCGTAAAAATAATTATCGGCCCTTGGTCTAAAGTGGTTAACATTTTAGCTTCAGGAGGAAATCTTAGGTGGGAATCGAGGATTACGCGAGCGATTTTTTTATCGGGCCATTGAGGGTGGCGCACAGTCAATAGTGGATTATCGTAAATAATGGTTTGAATCCCCACCATGATTGCTTGAAATTCACCGCGGAGAAGCTGACTGTAATCTCTGGAGAGACGGGAAGAAATCCATTGAGAAGAATAAGTATTGGTGGCTATTTTCCCATCGAGACTTGCGGCTACCTTCAGGCAAACAAAGGGTAGTCGAGTGGACATGAATTTATAGTAGGCGCGATTGAGCTGGGTATTTTTTTCTTTCAGACACCCGATGTCTAGCTGAAAACCATGTTGCCGGAGATACTTAACTCCCTTTCGATATACCAGAGGGTTGGGGTCATAGGCGGAAATAACGATTCTGGCCAGGGGGGTCTTAACGATTGTTTCCACACAGGGGGGTGTTTTTCCCCAATGGACACATGGTTCAAGGGTCACGTAAAGAGTTGCCCCCGCTGCTTGTTGACCAGCCATCTGGAGAGCTACAATTTCTGCATGAGGAAGACCGGGACCTTGGTGATAGCCATGGCCGACAATCTTCCCCTCTTTGACCACCAAAGCTCCCACGAGAGGATTAGGGAGAGTCAATCCTTGGGCCTTTTCGGCCAGTGAGTAGGCTAAGTGCAGATATTGAATATCCTCAATCTTCATGATAGGAGGGCTTCCACAAAATCTGTTGGAGAAAAAAGAAGATAATCATTCTCTTTTTCCCCGATGCCGACGAACTTAATCGGGAGGTTGAGTTTGTCAACAATACTCAGAATACACCCACCTTTGGCGGTTCCATCTAATTTGGCTAGAAAAATTCCTGTTAGACCTGAGAATTTGTGAAATTCCTCAGCTTGAACAAGAGCATTTTGACCTAAACTGGCATCCAGGACAAGTAGTATTTCGTGAGGAGCTCCTGGTAGTTCGCGAGAGATGACTCTTTTTATTTTTTCTAATTCGGCCATTAAATTTCGATTAGTATGGAGGCGACCAGCAGTGTCGATGAGGCAAATATCATAATTTTTGGCCTGAAACGAATGAAGAGCATCGTAGGCAACGGCAGCGGGATCAGCGCCGTATTGGCCTTTAATGAGGGGAACATTCAGCCTTTGGGCCCAGGTAGAAAGCTGTTCTTGGGCGGCCGCTCGGAAGGTATCAGCCGCCACTAACAGGACTTTCTTCTGGTGTTTCTGGTAAAAGTGGGCTAACTTGGCCACGGAAGTGGTTTTGCCCCCTCCGTTAATCCCGACGACCATTATTACCTGAGGAGAGTTAGTGATTAATTCTGGCTGAGAAGTAAAAGACAAGAGAGATAGAAGTTCCTGTTTTAAAGCTTCTCGTAATTGGTGGGGGGAATCTGTTTTTTTTGTTTTTTGACGAAGCGAGTTAATAATTTTCTCGGTAGTAGTCAGTCCTACATCAGCTAAGAGAAGAATTTCTTCTAACTCAAGAAAAAAATCTTCTCTGGCTTTATCAGAAGCAAAAACGCCGGCCAGTCTTTCTTGAAAGGAGAGCCGCGTGCGGCGAAGTTTTTCTTTCCAAACGTTAATCATGTTTCGTTATTATATTTTCCCTGAATTGGATAGTCAATTTGAGTTGATAATCAAGAAGAGATGGCTTAGAAGAAGGGGGGCCAATAATCGTCGTTTGAAGATTCGATAATTGGCGTTGAGAGCAAAGGCAACCAGAAATTGCAACTTTCTTGGGCGTTTAATAAGCAGGGAATTGATGAATCTCCTGAGGAAACCAAGGGGTTTACTTGGAGGTTGATTCTAGTTCGCTAAAAAAAACCACCGAGGGAAAAAGAAGGTATTTCCCATCGGTCTAGTTGTCGAGTAGGGATTGATGTGATAAATTGAGGACAAATGAATGAACAAAAATGGGAGATTTACCCTCTCCATCCGCAGTGCGAAGTTTTATCCCGAGCAATTAAAATTCCCTATTGGGTAGCCCGGGTCTTAACCAATCGAAGGATTACTTCTCCCCAGGAGGCCAATGCTTTTCTTTTTGGGGATGAATCATATTTCCATGACCCTTTTCTTTTCCGGGATATGAAGAAAGCGGTAAGTCGGATTCAGCGAGCCATTGAAAAGAAGGAAAAAATTTTAGTTTTTGGTGATTATGATGTTGATGGAATTCTATCGGTAGTGATGCTGACTCGAGCCTTGGCCGATCTGGGAGCAGAGGTCGCTTATCATATTCCTAATCGCCTTCAAGAAGGATATGGACTTAAAGAATCTTCTTTGGAAATGGTCCTTAAGGAAGGGGCTAATCTGGTGATCAGTGCTGATTGTGGCATAACCGCTACCGACTTTGTTCACCGTGCTCGGCTCAAGGGAATCGACGTTATTATTACCGACCATCATCAACCAGGGCCTCAGTTGCCGGCGGCGGTAGCTATTTTGAATCCAGCCCTGGCCGATTCCGGTTACCCCGAAAACAATTTGGCTAGTGTAGGAGTTATTTTTAAACTAATTCAAGCTCTTTATACCAACCATCCCCGGGAGAGCCGGGTGCTGCATTATTTAAAGCTAGTTTCCATCGGGACCGTGGCCGATATCGTTGAATTAAAGGGAGAAAATAGATTTTTCGTAAAAAGAGGACTAGAGCAGCTTAAGCAAGCGGTTAATCCTGGCCTCAAAAGCCTCCTCGATATCTGCGGTCTTTTGGGAAAAAATGTCTCCGTTTGGGATGTAGGGTTTAGGATCGGCCCCCGCATTAATGCCGCCGGAAGACTCGGCGAAGCCCAAACGGCAGTAGAACTCTTTTTTTCCGCTGACGACGAGAAAGTGAACAATTTGGTGAGGAAACTGGATGATTTTAACTACACCAGACAAAAAATAGAAGAGAAGATTTTTAATCAAGCTGTAAAAAAAATTGAAGAGGAAGGACTGGCAGAGAGGAAAAAAGTTTTGATCTTAGGGGAAGAGGGATGGCATCGAGGAGTAATTGGTATTGTGGCTTCCAAACTCAAGGAACTTTATTACCGTCCGGTTATTGTTTTTGCTTTTGAGGATGAACGAGCTGTCGGTTCAGGACGAAGTATCCCGGGCTTTTCTTTGATTGATTGTTTGCATGCCCAGCGTGATTTGTTAGAAAATTATGGCGGGCACACCCAAGCCGCTGGTTGTGAATTGCGGCTGGAAAATCTCCGGGATTTTGAGACCAGGATTAATGACTATGCAGATAATTTACTTGGGCCGGAGGATCTGGTCAAGAAAATTTACATTGATGCCGAGGTTGATTTAGAGGAAATAGATGCCCAATTTATGGAATACTTTCATCTTCTCGCTCCTTTCGGAGTAGGAAATCCGCGCCCGTATTTTTTGTCTTCGCGAGCAGAACTTATTGCCCCTCCCCAGAAATTACAGGGCAAGCATAGTAAAATAATTGTCAAGCAAAAAAATCGAGCTTTCGAAGCTATTGGGTGGCAACAAGGTGAGTGGAGTGATTGTTTACGCCGGGGCGATTTGGTTGATTTAGTTTTTACTCCTCAAGCCAATAATTATCGAGGTGGCCAACAAGTTTATCTTTCTTTACTTGGGATAAAAAAGGTCTAAGATGAATATTCCCCCAGTATTAAAGGTTATTAGTACCCTCCGGCGATTATCAATTATCCTGCTTGTGGCTCTGGTTGTTCTCCTTGGTCTAGACATAATCTTTTCCTTATCCCATGGAGGTAAATCACCCGACCGCTTGGATTTGGATTCGTCTTTTTTTGTCGAGAAAAAAGAAAAGATTCAGTTCCAAGAATTAAGAGAAGGGCAGAAAGAA
>DQWD01000128.1 GCA_011042725.1 Candidatus Aminicenantota bacterium
ATGAAATGGCTTTCCACCAAACCGGTAAGGATCTTGAGATCGGCTGCGACATAATGGCGGTTAATCCGGACTTTTCCCCAAGATGTCGCCCCAATTTCGATCAGGTCTTCTTCTTTTCGAGCCCGGTGATTAATAATCGGGCAGCCTAGGGAGAGAACCCGTTGATCAAGCCGGCTCCGGATTTCCTTATCATTCATGGGCCGATGAGTACCGGTGGCTACTAGTATTTTTATCCGGGAAGGAGGAAAACCAACTTCTTGGAGTGTTTGAATAATCGGCCAGAGAATGCCCTCAGGTCCCCGGTAAGGAACCGGGCGGGTCGCATCGGAAATAACTACTATTGCCTGCGCTTGAGGCTGGCGGTTTAATTTTTCTCTGGCTATCCGGGCCAGGGGGAGAGACTCAATAGGATTTCTCAATGAGTCGACAATTGCCCCTTCAGAATGAGAAAGAGGTGGGCATTTTTTCATCGCCAGAATTTCGGTCTCCGGCGGAACGCTCAAGATGATTTTCTCCTGCCCCAGATCAAAAAGAACTTTTTTCTTGCCCACCATGGTTATCTCCCGGAAAGAAACTTTCCGGAGAAAAGATTTTTACTTTTTCGGCTCCAGTATAATAGCGAATGGCCGGCAAGACAAGCCATAAGTAGCCCTTTTTGTCTTAATTTGTTATAAAGATTAGACCAGAAAGAATGACAAAGCTTCCCAGTATCTTGGAATTGCTTCAGGAGAAACCTTCTCCCCAGTCTTTGGATTTTGTTCGCCATAAAACACAGTTTCATCTCCATCATCTAGTAACTGAACAACGCCATCCTCTGACCTGGAATCTCAGCTTTGTTCTAAAGAGAGATATTAGGGCCGGCTTGGCGCAACTCCAAGCAGTAGATCGAGACATTTCTCAGAGATTGTTTGAATTAGCCAGGGACGAGATTTTTTTATCTAACTTGAAGCAGGCAACTGAGTCAATAAGGGAGGTGATCGAAAAAGGCGGTCAGATCTTCATCTATGGGTGCGGTTCCACTGGCCGGCTGGCCAAGCAGATGGAAAGCGCCCTCTGGCGTCCCTTCTGGAGGCGGAGGCAAAAAATCTTCTCTTCCCGACCTCGAATTGATGAAGCACACAAGGGTTTTCCTCCTCCAGGTGTGGAGAATCTCCTGATTGGAGAAATGACCGGCGGCGATCGGGCTTTAATCAGTGCTCTGGAGGGTTTTGAGGATCTCGAGTTAGTGGGGCGACTGCAATTACGTGAGAGGAATATCCGGCCGGGCGATGTGGTGATTTGTATTACCGAAGGAGGAGAAACTTCCTCGGTTATTGGGGCCATGAAAGAAGCCTGGGCTGCCTGGGAGAAGATGTCTCTTTCGGCCGAAGAAAGAACAGAGCTAGCCCGGCGGTATCTTTATTTTGTTTATAATAATCCGGATAGAGCTCTTCTTCCTTTGGAGAGAAGCCGGTCGATTATTCAGAATCCGGCTATTACGTGCTTTAACTTGACTACCGGACCGCAAGCCATTACTGGTTCCACCCGGATGCAGGCCACGACAATTGAAACTTGGCTGGTTGGTGGTTTGCTCGAAGCTGGCCTGCGTGGCTATTTGAGCCAAAATAGCAAAGGGAGGGCCAGCCAACTTCTGGCCGCTGAAAGAAGCTGGTCTTTCGCCCATTTTTTACAGAGTTTTGAGCCTCTCCGAAAGAATTTGGAGGCAGCCCTCCCAGAAGCTGCCCGTCTGGTGGAACTTGAAAGCCGGGTTTACCAAGATGGTGGGCAGACAATTTATTTTGCCTGTCAAGCCTTGGTCACCGTGTTTGTTGATTGTGCTGAGAGAAGCCCGACGTTCCATCTGCCTCCACTTGATCCCCGGGGGACAACATCCCGGCGAAGCTGGTTCCAAGTCTGGACCGGGGCTTCCTCGGGTGAGGAAGCCTGGTCAGTTCTCTTGGGGAGGGATTTTCGGGGTCTCGACCCCGCCTTCTATGGGCAGCCCTTTAAAGAGAAAATCAAGGATGCTTTGCTTCGCCAGGCCGCTCTCACCAGCCTAGCTCAAGCCGGCACAACCGAGAAGAATAAATATGATTTTTCTTTTTCACCTGAAAACATCGCTTCTCGAGGCCCTCAATCAGGTGATTTAGGAGTAGTTGTTTGCCTGCCGGAGGAGGTGGCTGAGCTGGAGAAAGCAGATTCAGCCTTCCGGCGGTTTATTCATCTCTGTCAGAGCCAGGGAGCTCGCCTGGGTCTCATCTTAGTGTTAGAGCCACACCAGCAGAGTACATTATCGCTACCGAAGTTGGCTGACTCCTTAGAGCTTGATCTTGAACAGGATGTAATTGTTCCCTTGGTGGTTGATTCTTATCCTGACCTCTTGCGACTGCGCCATCATGTCCTTTTAAAGATGTTTCTTAATACTCATTCCACAGCGGTTATGGCTTTGCGGGGGCGATTAGTGGGCAATACTATGACCTATGTTAACCCTAGCAATTTAAAATTAATTGGCCGGGCGACTTATCTTATTCAGAGTCATGTCAACGATATCCTTCAGGCGGAGGAATGGGTGGCTCGATATAGCTGTTTCCCTCTTTTAACTTATGATGAGGCCAATGCTCTTCTCTGGGCGGCCATGGAATATGTCCGTTCTACCCACCAGCCTGAAATTAGCGAAGTAGCCCTGGTTATTGTTCGGGTGTTGGAGGCTTGGAAGCGACAAGGAATGGTCAATTGGGAAGAGGCCCAGGCCATTTTAGCGGCCGAAGGTTTAGAAAATTATTTAGGGCGGCTAAAACCTTCTCTGGGTGAACTTGCTCCTGGTTGGGGTAAAGGACAGAATGAGGATCAAGGGCCTGATAAGCCTAAAAGCTTTCCAGAAGAATTATTGAAGAAGTCTTCGGGGACACAAAAAGATGATGAGAAAATAAGAATGACCTCGGACCGGAACAAAAGTCAAGAGCAAAATCAACTCCAAGGGATAAAAGAAAAAGAATTAAGTGGTGATTTAAGAACCAGTCTTGATCCAAGTAAAGGAAAGAGGAAGACCGCCAGGAAAAATAAACCAAGCCACGAAAAGAAGAAATAGTTATGGTTTTTACTGGACTTGATTTTTTGGTCTTGGTTATTTACCTGGCTGGGGTCACTTATTTTGGCTTGAAAGCCGCCGGCCGCCAGCGACATACAACCGATTATTTCCTCGGAGGGCGCCAAATTCCCTGGTGGGCGGTGCTGTTGTCGGTGGTGGCCACAGAGACCAGCACTTTGACTTTTATTAGCATCCCGGCTGTAGCCTATAAAGGCAATTTAACCTTTCTTCAAATCACCTTCGGCTATATCCTTGGCCGCCTAGTGGTTAGCTTCGTCTTTTTACCCCGATTTTTTAAAGGTGAAATGGCCACGGCTTATGAATTTCTCGGCCAGAGATTTGGCCTGAAACTCCGCCGGCTAACTTCGGCTACCTTTATGGTCACTCGGGTGCTGGCTGATGGGGTGCGTCTTTTTGCCTCCGCCATTCCTTTGGTGATCATTTTGAAATTGGCTGGTTTTAAATGGCCGGCCCTTCAAGTCTATTTTTTGGCTATTATTGTGCTTACCGCCGTGACGCTTATTTACACTTATAAAGGAGGCATCAGGGCTGTTGTCTGGATGGATGTTGTCCAGTGGGCGATTTATGCCAGCGGGGCTCTAGCGGCCGTGGGGATTATTCTCGGTCACCTGGCGGGGAGCTGGAGTTCATTCTGGCAGTTAGCCCGAGCGGGGGGCAAGTTGAAGTTGATCTCCACCGGCTTTAACCTCAGCTTAGCTGATTTTCTAGCGGAGCCTTATACTTTAATTACCGCGGTTATTGGCGGCGCTATTTTTTCAGTGGCTTCCCACGGCACCGACCAGCTGATCGTCCAGCGGTTGCTGGCTACCCGCAATCTCCGGTCCAGCCAGAAGGCCCTTATTACTAGTGGCTTTGTCGTGTGCTTTCAATATGCCCTTTTTCTGGCTATTGGTCTGCTTCTATTTGGTTTTTATGGCGGCCAGTCACCCGTTGCTCTGGGATTGGCCACGGCTGATGAAGTGTTTGCTCGCTTTATTGTCGAGCAAATTCCAGCCGGGTTAGCCGGGTTGATTGTGGCTGCCATTCTGGCGGCGGCGATGAGCACTCTTTCTTCTTCCATTAACTCGCTGGCTTCAGCTACTATGCTCGATTTATATAAACCGCTCCGGGGAGAGGACCTCTCTCCCCAGCGGGAATTAAAACTTTCCCGGTGGATGACTTTTGGCTGGGGAATAGTCCTGGCGGGAGCAGCTCTTGTTTTTGCCCTGCTTCAAGTTGGCGCCGGCCGGGAGCGACCCGCGGCGGTTGAGCTTGGTCTGGGGATAGCTTCTTATACCTATGGAGGCCTGCTCGGCGTTTTTCTCCTGGGACTCCTTTTTAAAAAAGTTGATGAAAAGGCAGCTGCCCTTGGCTTTGGAGCCGGTTTGACGGCCCTTCTTTTTGTCGTTCGGGGACCGGTTCAGGCAGTCCTTCCGGGTGAAGGCTTAGGCCTTGCCTGGACTCTCTATATTCTTGTGGGTAGTCTGGTTGTGGTGGGGGTCGGGCTTGGTTTTTCGGGCCTGAGAAAAGTCATGAAATCCTTAAAGGAAAGGACGGAGAAGAAAAAATAAGGATTGATGCTCGAGCCTAGGAGGGACGGGGAAATTATTAACGAGAGGAGAAGAAAAAGAGGGTGGCGAGAAATGTAAAAGGCAAGAAGACAAATAAGCGAAAAAATCAATGAAAACCAGATTGTTAATAGGCCGAAGATAAACAAGAGAAAAGAAAAAAATAGAAGAAAGAGAGGAGGAACTATGGAAGATAAGAAGATAATCAGGGGAAAAACCAGAAAAGGCAAGACGGAAAAAAAGATAGGGCTTATCTCCAAAATCGGTTTTCTCCGGATTCTTTTCTTTTATTTTTTAATGGCTATGATGAGTTTTGCCGGGGCACTTAACCTCGAGGCGCGAGGTCTTGAGGCCGGGGCTGCCGCAAGCACGCAGCTTGTTTTGCTCGGTACCGGTACTCCCAATTGTGAACCTGATCGAGCGGGCCCAGCAGTGGCCATTATTGTGGATGGAGTGGCTTATCTAGTTGATTGCGGACCGGGAGTAGTTCGGAGAGCGGTAGCTGCTTTCCAAGAAAAGAAGCTGGAGGCTTTGAAGCCAGAGCGGTTGGGCTATGTTTTCATCACCCATCTTCATTCTGATCACACCCTTGGCTACCCGGATCTTATCTTTTCGCCTTGGGTGCTTGGCCGGGACAAGCCCTTACAGGCTTACGGTCCTCCAGGGCTGAAAAAAATGACTCGCCATTTGCTGAAGGCTTATCAAGAGGATATTTCGGTGCGCTTATATGGATTACAGCCGGTTAATCGAGAGGGATATCAAGTGAGAGTGCATGAAGTTAAAGAGGGATTGGTCTTTCAGGATGAAAGGGTTAAAGTGGAAGCTTTTCCTGTGAGACATGGCGCCTGGCCTTATGCCTATGGTTATCGCTTTCAAAGCCGGGATAAGGTCATTGTTGTCTCTGGGGATACTCGCCCTTGCCCAGAACTCAAGGTTTATGCCCGCGGTTGTGATATCCTTGTCCATGAAGTATATAGTGCGGCCAAGCTCAAGGAGAGATCACTGGAGTGGCAACGTTATCATCAAGCCAATCATACTTCAGGGGAAGAGTTAGGGAAAATCGCCCAGGAGGTTAAGCCAGGACTGCTGGTGCTCACCCATCAACTTTACTGGGGAGCAACAGATAAGGAATTAATTCAGGAAGTGAAGGCTTATTTCCCTGGCCCGGTAGTCTCCGGTCGAGACTTAATGGTCTTTAAAGGTATAAGAGACTAGAAAATTTATTTTTCCAACTTTATTTCTGCTTACTTGGCCGCCCCTTTTCACCGCCGTTCTCTGAGAACGACTCTCACCAGCTTTTTTAAAACGCTTGAGCCCCGAAGGCTAATCAAGCTGGTTGGCATTTCGCTCTTAATTATGCCGAAGATAAGGCTTCTTTCGTTTAAGCGAGAGGAATGATCCCCAAGTTTGATTTTAAGAGGCGGTAAGGGGGAGAGGGCGAAGCCTGGATAAATCCCCTTTTTCAGCTGCCTGGAAGACTTCGGTGAATAGTTTATGGGCTGTTTCAGAGGTTAAGGGAAGAGGCATATTTTGGAGCTTAGAGCGTAGCTGAGGGTTAGCCACCATCTCCAGGAGACGCTCCAAATGGGCGGATGTGTAGCCGGGGATTTCTTTGAAGCTTTGAGGAAATCCAACTTGTTGATAGAAGTATTGCAATCCTTGGGCGATAACATAGGCGAGGGAAGGGGGGTCGATTTTCCCGGGATAGCTAGCGATTAATTTATATTTGGCTAGCACCTCCGCCAATTTTTTTAGTTGGCGGGGAATCGCCAAGCTGAAGGGAATCAGGAAGTAGGGATTAAGTAAACCACAAGCCCGGCCGTGGGGTAGGATGTCAACGAGCGCGAAACTGCTAAGATGACCAGCATTAGTACCGCCAAGCATAATGGCATAACCTCCCAAGTCAGTGGCCAATCCCAGCAGAAGGCGGGCTTCTTTATTGTCGGGACTTATTATTGCCTGAGGGAGAGCAAGAAGAACTAGCTCTATTCCCGTGAGACATATTGTTTCTAAAGAGGAAAAATCTGGATTTTCTCGAGCCCCAAGATAAACTTCCAAACAGTGGGATAATCCGTCTAAGGCTCCATCCAGGGTAAGTGAAAGAGGCATGGTTGTTGTCAGTGAATAATCGAACATTGCTCCCCGGGGAATAATGGCTTCATCGATGATAAGCTTTTTCTGCCGGAGGGACCAGTTGGTAATATTGGAGTATTTAGTAAGATGAGCAGCTGAGCCGGCGGCTGTCTGGAGAGCAAAAAGAGGAGGGAAGGAGACTTTCTGGGAAGAGAGGAGCTGGCTAACCTTTCCTAGGCCGAAATAGTTTTCTATTTCGCCCTCTAGA
>DQWD01000317.1 GCA_011042725.1 Candidatus Aminicenantota bacterium
CCCCGTAAAGGGCCATTGATTTCACGAGGAATGAATCAATAAAGAGGAGGCCTAGAACAGCGAAAACAGGGCTGAGATCGATACCCCCCAGTTTATAAGGGGGGATAAATTTTCGTAAAGGCCGAAGGGCCGGTTCGGTCAAGTAGTAGAGGACCAACGTGACTCGATAAAGAGAGGGCACCTGGAACCAAGATAGGATGGCTCGAATGATGATCACCCAGGTGTAAATGGCAATGGCAATATGGAGGACTCGGGCAGAGGCAATTAGAAAATTGGCTAGAAGAATCATTTCTTGTCCTGGTGATGATTTCCGAACATCATTGGTTCATTTTAATAATATTTTTGTATTTTTGAAAAAGCTGTTGGAGTTGCTTTCTGGTTAAAGCGTAACCGCTGACATATAAAGATAGATTTCTTCGGATAGGATCATTGGAGCGGAGAATAATATATTCCCTGATGAGGCCAGGCCGCTGGCGGGGAGGTAATTTAATTATAATCTCTTTTTCTTGCTTGGGTTTCAGAGTTAAGGTGGTTATCTGGGCCGTGTTGAGCCAGACAGTGGCCTCCTTATGGTTGACGGTAACTTCGAGAACTTTCTCTCCCCGGTTTCGTATCTTCACCGGGAAAGACAAAGGTTCTTCTTGGAGAAAAAGACCGAGGTCAAAACTAAAGCGATTTACATCTATTCGGGGGCGAGGCGGCACTTTAATCGTGGCCTTAATAGTTATTTGGGCCTTGGGATTTTGGGGGTCGTTGGATTCTAAGTAAAGGTAGCGAGAAAGACGGCCTTCATACCCTCGAGTGTTGAATTTAACTTCCACTTTGCCCTGTTCTCCCGGTTGCAACTGTTTCTGCGAAAGCAAAGCGGCCGTACAGCCACAGGTGGTGCGCACTCGATTGATAACCAAAGTCTCATCCCCTATATTTTTAAAGATAAAGACATGGGTGACGACCTTTCCTTCTTGGACTTCCCCAAAATCATACGATTTCTCTTGGAGGAAAAGCCGGGGCCCTTTCTTGGCAGCCAAGGCCGGAGATGATAACCCACCCCACGCCAGAACCAGAGCAATCAAGCTTAATTTCTTAAGCCAGGAAGATTTTTTTCCAGTCATCTCCTTCTCTCCTCTTTTTATATCTCGATTAGCACCGGATTCGATTTTTATCATTTAATATATTATAAACGCTTCCTAGTTTTATTCAAATCTCATTACTGGCGAGCAAGGACATCTCTAAACCCGTGATGGAAAAATGATGACTGACCTCTAATTTTGACCTGCGGCGTTATCAAGACCACTGGCTAATATAGTTGCCGCCACCATTGTTAATAGCAAAAGGGAAAAAGATAAAGAATTGGTTGCCGGCCTTCATTTGTTTCTGCTCAGCCAATATCTATAATTTAAGCTAAAGGTTATTACTCAGGCTCGCATGGATTTGCAGTTGCTTCTTTTGGCAATTTAATTATCTTACCACCGGACTGAGGGGAGAAGCTAACTCCCAGGGAGGAAGATGGATGTGAGCCTCAAAAGGCAAGAGCAAGAAGATGTTGCTTGTGTTTTTTCTTTTTGTTGTTAAAATAAATTTAAATTGGACAATTAAATAAATAAAACAAATAAAATGAGGAGACGAAAAGGAGATGGCTAAATTTTTAAAGAAGATTTTATGGGCTGCTGATTTCTCCGATGAAGCTAGTGAATCACTGCGTTATGCCGAAGCGGTGGCTGAAGCTTACCAGGCAAAGATAATTGGACTTCATGTTATGCCCGATCTTTCCCCCGTACTGTTGGAAACAGCGGCAATCCAGCAGGGGGAACTGATGGGGCGAGTGAGTACTTTGAAGAAGGAGATTTACCAGCGTTTAGAGAAATATAAGAAGACAACTTCCCTCTTAAAGGAAGTCCAGGTAAAAGAGGGCAAACCAGCTGAAATTATTGTGGAAACAGCCAAGGAAGAAAAGGTAGATTTAATCGTAATGGGTAAAAGAGGCATGTCCGCCGTAGAAAAGTTTTTCATCGGCAGCGTTACTTCTCGAGTTCTTCATTGCTCACCAGCACCGGTCTTGGTGACCAAGAAGAAAACCGGCCAACCGCGGTTCAAAAAAATTCTAGTGCCTACTGATTTTTCCGAGTACGAGGAGCACGAGAGAGATGTTGCTTGGGAATTAGCCAAAACTCTAGGAGCTGATTTAACTTTTCTCCACGTATTGGAACTGCATGATTATGAGTTTTCTCCTCGGGAATTAGAGGAGCTCTTTGCTGGATTGATGAAGAAGATGAAACAACGTCGTCGACGCCAAGCCGAGGGATTTAAAATCCATGAAGATGTTTACCGGGCAGTGAATGCGTCCCTAGGAATAGTGGATTATGCGGAGACTCACCATTATGATTTAATTGTTATGTCGACATATGCGCGGAGTAAATTGGAGCGTTTTTTCTTGGGGAGCACAACAGAAAAAGTCATCAGTTATACCAATGTACCGGTTTGGGCTATCCCACCCAGTTGTTATAAGCAATAATTTTCTTTATCAAAGATAACCCGCTTAATTTTCGACGTCTTTTATAATGTGAAGAAGCAGAGACTGGAGGATTGGGTTCTTTTAAGCCTAGCTAGTGCCGATGCCCCCCGATCAGCGTGGCGCTTGATCAAAGCGTTTCCCCAATTGGCTGACCTTGGAGATGCTGATCCCGAGGAGCTCAGCCGGCTTCGGCTCGATAAAAAAGTTATAGAGAGATTGTTAGACCCTGAAATTAAAATGAAAGTATCTTCAACAATTGAAACAGCCCGTCAATGGGGCGTGGAATTAATCCCTTTTGACGAAGAAAATTATCCGCCCCAGCTTCGCGAAATTTATGACCCTCCCTTTTTATTGTATGCTTGGGGAGAAACAGGTCTTCTTGGCCAACCAGGGGTGGCCGTAGTGGGGACGAGGCAAGCATCGCTTTATGGTTTACAAGTGGCTGAACGCCTAGCCGAAGATTTGGCTTCCCGAGGCGTGGTGGTGATAAGTGGCTTAGCTCTGGGAATAGATACCGCGGCTCACCGCGGGGCTCTCCGAGGAGGAGTAACAGTGGCGGTGTTTGGGGCCGGCTTGGACTGGGTTTATCCCCACCAGAACCGTTCCCTAGCTGAGAAAATCAAGCAGAAGGGATTACTGCTGAGTGAATATCCTTTTCGTACCCGTCCAATTAGATTTCATTTTCCTCTTCGCAACCGGATCATTGCCGGCCTATCTCTAGCCTGTGTGGTGGTGGAAGCGGCTCGCCGCAGTGGTTCTTTAATTACTGCCTGCCTGGCCCTCGAGAGTAATCGGGAAGTCTTGGCTGTACCGGGGAATGTTTCCTCAAAGGTGAGCCAAGGAACTAATTGGTTAATTCAAGGCGGGGCAAAACTTGTCCAATCATGGGAAGATGTGGTAGAAGAATTACCAGAACCGTGGCGAAGTGAAATTAAGATGAAAGAATCAACTCAACCGGAAAGAAAGCGGCCAATTTTAACTTCTGAGGAGGAAGAAATCTGGCAACAACTATCTGGTGACCAACCGCGTCATATAGATGATTTAGCGGAGATGACTAACCGATCCATATCCGAGTTGCTGGTGAGCATGCTTAATTTGGAGTTAAAAGGTTACGTTCAGCCGTTAGCCGGCAAATTTTATATCCGAAGGGATTACTCATCATGAAAAATTTAGTGCTTGTTGAATCCCCAGCCAAAGCCAAAACTATCAATCGTTTTCTGGGTTCTGCTTATCGAGTGATGGCCACCATGGGGCATATCCGGGATTTACCCAAGACCAAATTAGGCGTTGAAATCGAGAATAATTTTAAGCCTCACTTTACCATCATTAGAGAAAAACAGAAGATAGTCAAACAAATCCAGAAGGCAGCTGGTGAAAGTCAGGCGGTTTACTTAGCGGCAGACCCTGATCGGGAAGGAGAAGCCATTTGTTGGCACTTGGCGGAATTGTTAAAGAAAACAAATCCCAATATTCATCGAGTCCTCTTCCATGAGGTTACTAAAAAGGCAGTTAATGTAGCCTTCAAGGAAGTCAAATCTTTAGACGAAGGTAAAATAAAGGCGCAACTCACCCGGCGGATCCTTGACCGTTTGGTGGGTTACCTCATTAGTCCTCTCCTTTGGGACAAGATTGGACGCCGGTTGAGTGCGGGGCGAGTTCAGTCTATTGCCCTGCGCCTTATCTGTGAACGCGAGAGAGAAATTCAGAACTTTGTTCCCGAGGAATACTGGACGATTACCGCTCTATTAAAGGCTGCCCAGCCTCCTTCTTTTCCAGCTAAGTTAGTCAAAAAAAGGGGAAAAAAGATTAAGGTTTCCAGTGAGCAAGAGGCCCTCAAGATAACCAAAGAGCTGGAGAAGTTACCCTTTATTCTGAAAAAAATTAAAGTTAGGGAAAAAAAGAGAACTCCCCCTCCTCCCTATATCACCAGTACTCTTCAACAAGATTGTTTTCGCTACTTCCGCTATCCGGTGAAAAAAACAATGGCTATTGCCCAGAGATTGTATGAAGGTTTGGAGGTTGGTGAGCGCGGTCGCGTGGGATTGATAACCTATATGAGAACGGATTCGGTACGAGTTTCTCCTTTGGCTTTAGCCGGGGCTAAAAAATATATCGGCGAGAATTTCCCTCCTGAATATCTACCCCCCAAAGCTCGAGTCTATAAAAACAAGAAAAAGGTTCAAGATGCTCATGAAGCCATTCGTCCGACTTATTTTGACCTGCCGCCGGAGAAGGTTAAACCATATCTAAAAGCCGAGGAATATAATGTTTATCGCTTAATTTGGCGGAGGTTTATTGCCTCTCAGATGAGTGCCGCTCAAATACAGGAAACTGTGTTTGAAATTGAAGCTGGCCAATATGGATTTCAAGCCAAGGGAGAAGTGGTTAAATTTGATGGATTTTTGGCCTTATTTAAATCAGATGCCCAAGAAAAGATTAAATCTAAACAGAATGGAGAGAAAGCAAATGAAGATTTGCCGGTGAATTTACCAGTAGCTCAGGAAGGAGAGCGTCTCGAGCTTTTAGAGCTTAAGTCCAAACAGAATTTTACTCAGCCACCGCCGCGGTTTACAGAGGGAACTTTAGTGCGGGAACTAGAAGCCCGGGGGATTGGACGGCCGAGCACCTATGCTCCCATTATTGCCACTCTGCAAGATAGGGTTTATGTGATTAAGGAAAAGGGGAAATTTATTCCCACGGAACTGGGCCTTTATGTCACTGATTTTCTCATTCAGAACTTCCCTGATTTGATGGATTTTCAGTTTACGGCTCGGCTGGAAGAAGAGTTGGATTTGATCAGCGAAGGGGAGAAGAAATGGATTGAATATCTGCGCGATTATTATCAATTGTTGGATCGAGATTTAAACCAGGCTCGTCAGCAGGAAGGGATTAAACAAAAGGGGATTCCTTTGGAAGAGAAATGTCCTGTTTGTGGCCGATCGCTGGTGATCAAAGAAGGCCGTTTTGGCCGATTTAAAGCTTGCTCAGGCTTTCCTGAGTGTACTTTCCGGGAGAGCCTGGTTAAAAAAGAAGTGAAAAAATTGGCGGAAAAGTGTCCTGAATGTGGTGGTGAACTAGTCCTCAGGAAAGGCCGGTATGGACGATTTGTAGCCTGTTCCAATTATCCTCGCTGTCAGTTTGTCAAAAAAGAAGCTCAAGAAACAGGCTTGCCCTGTCCTTTAAACTGTGGGGGAACATTGATCAAACGCAAGTCCCGGCGCGGCAAGATATTTTATGGCTGCAGTCGTTTCCCTAGCTGTGAATTTGCCACTTGGGATGAACCCGTTCTTAAACAATGTCCTCAGTGTTCAAGTTCAGTTTTTCTGAAGAAGAAGAAAGGAAAAGAGCTTGTTCTTGTCTGTGCCAACCCAAAATGCGACTATGAAGAAGAGAGCCCGGCTGGGGAAGAAAAGGATGAAAAAACAGATTAATCTTTTTCTCCAATATTTACGCCACGAAAAAAATGCTTCGCCGCATACCATCAGCAATTATCGCCGCGATCTAGCGCAATTTGAGCTCTTTTGCCACCACCAGCAGACTTCCTGGTCAAAAATTGACCCCACTTTTCTACGGAGTTATTTGGCCTCTCTTTATGTCCAAGGATTAAAAAGAACATCGGTGGCCCGCAAGTTGGCCACTCTGCGCTCTTTCTTTCGTTATTGTCAACGCCAAGGATTTATCAAGAATAACCCAGCGGAAGTGTTGGCCTCCCCACGCCTAGAAAAAAATGTACCTTCTTTTTTAACCGAAGAAGAAATTAATCGATTTCTTGACCGCCCTTCGGGAGACCGGCCGCTTGATCGACGGGATGATGCCATCTTGGAGTTGTTATATGCCACCGGCGTGCGAGTTAGTGAATTGGTTGGGATCAATTTAGAAGATTTGAATTTAAATCATCGTTTTCTGCGGATCAGAGGAAAGGGAAGAAAAGAGCGAATTGTTCCCTTTGGATCCAAAGCCGAAGAGAAGTTAAAGCAGTATTTAAAAAGCCGGTGGCAGATAAATAAAGGGCAAGTCGAGGCAGAGCCGCTCTTTGTTAATTACCGGGGAAGAAGGCTAACTGCTCGCTCAGTGGAAAGGATTGTCGATAAGGCCCTCAAGCAAGCAGCCATAAGAAGAAAGATAAGCCCCCATTCATTACGGCATTCCTTTGCCTCGCATCTATTAAGCCGGGGCGCCGATTTAAGAATTATTCAAGAACTTCTCGGGCATGCTAGCTTAGCCACCACACAAAAATATACCCATCTGGATTTGAAAAAACTATTGGAAGTTTACGCCAAAAGTCATCCTCGTTCCTAAGTTAGATGCATTTTCGATTTGTTTTCTTTTGGTCTTAATCTTTAATTTAGGCCTTCAGCTATAAAAGCACGCTAAGTTGAGCTGGTCGATTAGGATGGAGATGTCTTTTAAAGTAGTCAAAAGATTGGGGGGACTGTTAATACCAGTTGATAGTTGGA
>DQWD01000125.1 GCA_011042725.1 Candidatus Aminicenantota bacterium
TGATTTTGGGGATGATAAGTTGTGCCAAAAAAGCTCAAGAAGAAAAGCTCGACCCGCCTATTCTTACTGATGAATTTGACCGTTTCTTAGTCACCAAGCAAACACAAGTCGGGGAAGTTATCGGTAAAATTGAACCTGTTTTTCCTTGTAGTAAAAAAATAACTTGGAGCCTGGTTCCTCCTGTTCCCGGAGGCGACCCGCGTCATTATTTAAGAGAAGGACAGTTAGATGCAACCCAGATAGTATCTATTGACCCTGACACGGGAGAACTTCGACTCAAAGCAGTCCCTGAGCATTTTCCTGGTCATTATTATGCCGAAGTGAGGGCAACCAATGAGGACGGTTCAATGGAGGAAGTATTGATCATTATTGCCTTGCCGGAGACCCCTAAAAAGGAAAATGCCCTTGATATTTTTACGCAACGAATTGAAGGACCCGCGCTCAGTTTTTACGCCACGGCGAGTGTTGATCCCCGTAAGATTGAGCATGCGGCCAAAGTGGCTAATGCCCTTTTAGCTAAAGATAGGCAACGTTCGGGAAAAATTACTGAGTGCGTGAAAAAGAAAAACTTGGTAATGACTATTTTTAAGAATTTCGAAGAGCGCAATACCGCCATCGGCTTTTATATGTATGAGGATGAGCTGGGAATTATTACCCAAGACCTGGAAGACGAGGAGATTATTCCTGATTACTTTCGTTTAGGGGGCCCGGATAATTTAAGGCGCGACGCCAGTGTTGAAGAAATTACCCATTTAATCCATTTCGGAGGAATAGAAGAAGCCCACCCCGAACTCCAGGCTCGCTTAGAAAAAGTGACGCAAAAAGCTATTGAGAGAAAATTTTTCCGACCGTGGACTGGGTTGCCGGCTGACTCCTTTAGCCATGAATATCTAGCGATTGGACTTTATATCTATCTTGGGGTGTACGAGAATCGTCTCTATCTAGGACCCATCGAAGATGAAAAGGGAAATCCTGTCCAGCCTTATTATCGATTAAGTTTAAATAATGATGTTCCTCTTACGGCTGAGAATATGAAGAAATATGATCCTGAATTGTACGAGATTGTCTCTTTTCTTTTTCCTAGTCGAGAAGAATTTTTTAAAGAAATGGGTTGGCAGTAAGAGTAAAGCTTATTGTCGATGAGCTTTTTCTCTTGTTGCTTTAACTAGTTCTTTTTCCTCATCTTAATTGAGGACCATCTTTTACCCCAAAAGAAAATATTTCTTGACAGGGAAAACCTGAAAATATAAAATTTTAATGAAAATGGTTTTCATTTACATTGAATTTTAAGAATATTATTCTTATATGCAAATAATCACGACGAGGTTAAATTCTGTTTCAGGGAATTGAGGGCGTCTAATTGAAGATAAGGATAAAAGAGCTTGAGCAACTTGAACAAAAAAGAGAGAAAGGAGAAGAAAAATGAAAATAGCTGTTTCTGCCTCTAAGCCTGATTTGGCGAGCGCGGTTGACCCCAGATTTGGCCGTTGTGATTATTTTATCTTGGTTGATTCAGAGACAATGGAGTTCGAAGTAATCGAAAATCCTAATGTCTCTGCTCCCAGTGGAGCAGGTATTCAATCAGCTCAACTAGTGGCTGAGAAAGGAGCAAAAGTGCTTATAACCGGCAGTTGTGGACCAAATGCTTTTCAAACACTCCAAGCGGCCGGAGTTAAAGTTATCACCGGCGTCTCTGGCGTTGTTCGCGATGTTATTCAAGATTTTAAAGCAGGGAAAGTACAGCCAGTTGCGCAACCTAATGTTTCTTCCCCTTTTGGTGACAAAGGTGGGATTGGAACTGGATTAGGATTTGGACGAGGAATGGGTCGAGGGATGGGAAGAGGAATGGGTTTTGCTTCCGGCCAAGGTCCAGGCGTTGGTCGCGGTGCTGGTAGGGGAAGAAGATTTACCCCTGGAACTGACAGGTCAGGGGAAGGTTATGGGGAGGCAGGCTCTCCTCAAGGAGGAGTTCCTCCCTCTTCATCCTCACCAAAACTTTCTTTCGAAGAAGAGCTAGAATATTTAAAGAAGCAAGTTGAATTTTTTTCCCAACAATTAAAGGAAATCACCAAAAGAATAGCAGAATTGGAGAAAAAAAGGTCTAAAAAGACAAGTCCCTTCTAGAGAATTTTATATAAGGAGTGTCTTAATGAAAATTGGAATTATAATTTGTGGCCGTTATCAAAATTGTGGAGGCGGGAAGTGTTTTAGAGCCATGCGGGAAAGAGTAGGTGGTTTTGCCCGCTATCCTAAGGATGAGCCATTAGAGATAGTTGGGTATTCTTACTGTGGGGGATGTCCGGGAGGTAATGTAGAATATGTTCCCGCCGAAATGAAAAAAAATGGCGCCGAAGTAATCCATCTGGCCACCGGGTTAGTTGTTGGTTATCCTCCTTGTCCTCGCCTGCGGCACTTTAAAGAATTTATTGAAAAAT
The DNA here is from genome assembly GCA_011042725.1 of Candidatus Aminicenantota bacterium. GTDB lineage: Bacteria > Acidobacteriota > Aminicenantia > Aminicenantales > Aminicenantaceae > JdFR-80. The sequence continues at coordinate 2,436 of DQWD01000125.1, forward strand.
ATTATGAAATTCCAGTGGTTATTGGTACTCATCCGATCCCTTTAAAATATTTAGAAGCTCATCAAAAATTGTCTTTCTGGAAGAAGATGAATATGGAAGAAATTGCTGATGAGTTAATGAAAGAGGATAGAAAAATTATGGAGGATTATAATTGAAAGGTTGGGCCCTGTTAAATAAAGAAAGAAACAAAGAACGGAACTACTCTAATCCGTCGACGGTCATCATTAATCAAAAGTGATTTTTTAAGAGGGGAGATATTATTATGAGTCGGACGGATTGGAAGTATCTAATCGATAGTTTAATGTTTGTTTGTATAGTCGGAATTGTCATTATTGGGTTTCTCATGGGCTTGGTTATCCCCGAAGGGCCAGCTGCTACTGAGAGTAGTAAGTATTTTCTTGGCCTCCATCGGCATCAGTGGGGGAACATTCATTTTTATCTTTCCATTGTTTTTGTTTCTTTGGTGATAGTTCATTTGATTCTTAGTTGGAGCTGGATAAAAGGGAAAGCCCGCCAATTATTTAAAAAAGCTTGGAAGATTGGTTTATTGATGACGGCGATAACCTCCATCTTGGTGCTTACTATTTTCTGGCTCCTCTATCCCCGTTTGCCGGGAGTTTATGAAGGATACGGGCTAGGTAGAGGTAGAGAAGTGGTGGAGACACAGAGAGGTAATTATTCTATCCCAAAAAGAGAAGGAATTGACAAAGTTACAGTTTTTGATGAGGAGAAAAAGAGCGACATATCCGAGGCTAAAGAAGAATCATCAAGGTTAAGAAAGAGTGATGATCTTCTCCCTGGAAGCCAGCGCCAAGAGCAAAAAGAGGCTGAACTTGAAGCCCTTGGGATACAGGGCTGGATGACTTTCCTGGATATTGAGCGTCGGACAGGAATTCCTGCTTCCAGAATAGTAGAGAGATTAGGTCTTCCCCGCAACGTCCCGCTTCATGAAACATTGGGTCGGCTTAGAAGGCAGTACCTATTTTCTATGCAGGAGGTCAGAGAAGTTGTCCTGAAATTGATTAAAGAATCAAAGCGGTAGAATAAAAAGGCCTTAAAAAGCTAGAAGCAAAAAAGCCCTTCTTTCCAATTCTTAAACTCGTCCCGAAAAAGAAACACAGAAGTTATTCTTGGGCTAGAGGGGAAGCCTCTTTTGGGTAATGGCCATTTTGATTTTGGCTTGATACTTCTTCCAAGTTGTTTTTTAGTTAATTGGGAAGGGTTTTTCAAGAAAGCTAGAGAATATTAAAAAGTAAGGAATTTTAAGGTTGGCTTTATCGACAAAGAAAACCTTCTTGGACCACAATATAGACAACTAACCCCCATCTCATTCTTGGTCAAGAATCCCGTGTTTTCCCATTATGTTGAGAAGATCCTGGATTTCTGGCAGGCAATCTTCAGAGAGCGAAGCTTTGGCCATTATTTCTTTGACCTTTAGCGGTTTTTCAGTGGGGAAGGGAAGATAGAAAAGAAAGCGTCCCTGGCATGGGGTCAAATTAAGACGTTTTTCTTCCCGGTTGCGGCCTTCCCCCGTAAAGATATGCAGAGCGGCAATGCGGTTGCCTTGACCTTCTTTAAATAGAGCCCCCGAATTTTTGCGCTCCCTAATTTTTAAAGCAAAAAGAGATGATGAAGGCTGAGGCTGGTAGAGAGTATCAAGAGCCAAGGAAATTTCGATTGTGTTTCGCTTTAAAGAATAGCGGTAGTAAGGGCGTTTTCGCTCGGAAGCTTCCTTTTTTTCCAAAATATCGGCTTCGGCTAATCCCTCTAAAAAATCTTGGGCGGTTTTGATGTGGAGGCCCAATCGGGCGGCGGCTTCTGAGGCCGAAATGTTTTTATAGATGACCAATAACCTTAAAAAATCTTCGGCGTATTCCTTGGCCAGCAAGGAAGCTAAGCGTTGAATGGCTTTAAATTCTTGACGGGAATGGTTTTTCAAGACAGCCTCCTCAGATTGAGTTTAGCTTGTGAATGATTTTTTGGGGTTCCCCTTCTTGATAGTGTTGAAGAAATTGTTTAAAAAGTTCTCCGAGCGATTGGCACAACTGATCAAAAGTTAGTTCATTCTTGAATTTTTGGTAGTCACTCTGAGCAATGCGGACAATAATCTCGCCTGACTTGGCCAGCGCCACGTAGGTAGCTTCTTCATAGGAGCGCCTAAAGCCCAAAAGATAGACCCACATCACCCGGGGAATAACGAGAACTATTCTTTCCGCTTCGATAATCGGAAAGCAAATAACATGTTTTAACAAGAAGCGGGCCAAGCCTAAAGCCTCGTTTCGCGAAAAATTGGCTTGTCCAGAAACGAAAGGACGAGAAGTGAAACCGTCAGAGGCATCGGTTACCGGCTTAGCAGCCAACTCAAGAATTTCTCGGTAGCGCCAATTGATCTTTTTAGTGGCCAAAACCCAAATGAATCCAACTAAAAAGAAGACAGAAATTACGGCAAATACTTCATGAAGAGGAGAATGGGCCAGCGGGGGAAAAAAGGTAAGACCCCAGAGGCCATACATACCGGTGGGGATAAAATAAACCGGATTTTTTGTTCGGATTAGAACTACAAAGTGGATAGTAAACATCAAAATTTGAACAACAGAAAATGCCCAAGCAAAGCCGAGTTGACCAAAGATAAGGGTAGCGAGGAGGATGGCTCCGATGAGACTAAGGGTAAAGATCATCATTTCCAGTTCAGAGAATTTAAGTTTGCTTTCTTGCATGGTTTCTAACTCCTTTAAATTAATAGCTCTGTTAAAATAAATTAAATAAACTTCAAATAAATTGAAGTATATATCAAATAAATATAAATGTCAAGGGCAAGAAATTATTTTGTGCTAAGAAAACATTTCGATATTCAAACAGCGTGGTTTTAAGGGGGTAACTTAGTGTTGGTGAAGATAATATGCCCGCTCACACTGACCTAACATGTTGATATGTAACATGTTGGAGTCAATGAGAAGAGAAAACAGCTAGGAAAGATTGCACCAAACAATTGCCTCCTTTTTAAATGACTCGACTCGAGTTTTTTGCCTTTTAGAATTTGTGAATAGATCAGGTTATTTATTAGAAATATCATTTTTTAGACAATTTTCGACTTAAAAAATCAGGTTTTATATAATTAGGCCAAAAGATGAAGAATAATTTAGGTTCATCGTTAGAAGAAATACCTGGGAGGATGAAAAACTACAGATATTGACAGTAAAAAACAGGCAAGATTAGGGAAGTTATATTTAATGCTTGGTTCTTTTCCCTGTTTTCCTGTTGTGAAGGAAGAAGAGATTAATTGATTATTTAATTTTTTAATTTAATTTGAAGGAGGCTTTGATGAAGCATTATTTCCAAAAGTTATTAACTTTATCATTTATATTTTTTCTTTTGACCTTTTTAAGCTCTTGCCGCTCTTCACCAACCCCGGTGATAAGCAAGGCTGATTATCAGCGAGCCGAGTCTTTCTTGGCTCGGAACCTACGCACTAAGGTCTACGGGGAAGGAGTTGTCCCCAGGTGGATTAAAAAAAGTTCTCGTTTCTGGTACCTGGTTAACACTCGCCAGGGAAAAACTTTCTACCTCGTGGATTCAGAAAAAAGGGAGAAAAAAGAGGCCTTTGACCACGAGCGGGTGGCTGAGCTTCTCTCGCTGAAGACGAAGAAGAAATTCACACGTCAAGAATTACCTTTTGATTCTATCAAATTTATTGATGATAACAAGATTGAATTCGAGGCAGAAAAGAAAATATGGACGCTTGACCTTCGAGATTACGCCCTTACCTCCCGAGAAAAAGAAGAGAAAAAAGAAGAAAAACTTGAAGAAAAATCACCAGATGGCCAATGGATAGCTTTCACCCGCGATTATAATCTTTTTGTTCGCTCAACAAAAACGGGCCAAGAAATAAGGTTAAGCCGCCAAGGGAGAAAATTCTACGAATATGCCACCTATCTTGGTTGGGACGATCTGATTGAAGGAGAGAACGGCGAGAAAGCGCCGCACTTTTTCGTCCGGTGGTCGCCAGATTCCAAGAAGATTTTTACCCAAATCGTTGACTTTCGCCAGGCGCGCAAGATGTATCTTCTCCAATCAGTCAACAAGGACTACCGGGCCAAATTGTACTCTTATTACCGGGCCTCACCTGGAGATGAGGATGTTGTCCGTCTTATTCCGGTTATCTTTGATGTTGAAAAAAGAAAGGAGATTAAAATTGACTTCCCGCCAGTCCCTCATTTCATAGGGGTTAGAGCAATCTGGTTTGATGATAGTCAGCGACTTCATGCCCAGGTTTTTGAACGGGGCTACAAGGCGGTTAACATTTATGAAATTAAGGCCACCACGGGCAAAGCCAGACTGGTTGCGCAAGATAAAAACGAAACGATGGTTGAAACAGCTCTCTCTCGTTATCGTGTCCTCTCCCAGCAAGGCAA
>DQWD01000141.1 GCA_011042725.1 Candidatus Aminicenantota bacterium
CCCTTCCCGGCGCCGGCGAAACTGCGCCCGATCAATTCGAACCTTTGGACTTTATTCACTGTTAAGATGAGTTTCAAAACTCTAAACGGGCCGTGCTCAATAGGCGCTCGGTGCCCGAGGCGGGTGGGTTCCCTTGAGGGACGGTTCCGGAAGGCTAAATCTTCAATGTGGCTCCGGCATTCTCCTTCGCCTTTCGCTCGATTTTGTTTCCCCCCCTTGGGGACAAAGCCAAAAGATAAATAATCCCACCCAACAAAGGTAATCAAAAATTGAATCAAAAATTGAAAATTTCTGGAATGGTTGTATTTAGAATTTCATTTAGAGCTCAAAAATGATTGCTAAATCGCAAAATGACCAATTTTGAGACTACTCCTTGCTTTTCTTTAATTAACCTAGTAATCTTTTCCTTTTAATTTTGGCTGAAAAGAAAAATGTGGTCATCAGCAGCAGAAAAAAAGGGTATATTCTACGCTCTCGGCGCCTACCTCAGCTGGGGCATTTTGCCTCTTTACTGGAAAGCATTAAAAATTTTTCCGGCCAGCACAATCTTAGCTAACCGGATCATCTGGTCTTTCTTATTTCTCAGTCTCTACCTGACCATCAAAAAAGGTTGGTCAGAATGGCGATCAACCTTTGCCAGCTCGAAGGGGCGCCTCTCCACGGGGCTTACCGCCTTAATCATTGGCAGCAATTGGTATATCTACGTTTGGGCAGTTAACTCCAACCATTTGGTTGAAGCTAGCTTCGGGTATTACATCAATCCTCTTATCAGCGTCCTCCTCGGAGTATTTTTTCTTCGTGAGCATCTCTCCCTGGGTCAAAAAATCGCCTTTGGGCTAGCCCTTTTTGGTGTTTCCCTTCTCACCATTAGCTATGGCCGACTCCCGTGGATTGCTTTATTTCTCGCCTTAACCTTTGGCTTTTACGGATTGTTACGCAAAATTTCCCCCGTGGGTTCGGTAATTGGACTGACAACCGAAACAGGGCTTCTTTCTCCTTTAGCTTTCGCTTACTTAATGCTCGCCTCTCCTCCGGGAAGCCTTAATTGGAGAGGATCACCACCGATTATTATCCTGCTCTTGGGAACGGGAATAGTAACGGCCACACCTCTACTCTGGTTTACTAAGGGCGTAAGGAGAGTTCCGCTGAGCACCATTGGGTTCTTGCAATACACTTCCCCTTCACTTCAGCTTTTTCTGGGAGTGGTCATTTTTAAAGAACCCTTCTCCAGCACTCATCTCATTAGCTTTATTCTAATTTGGGTCGCCTTGACTATCTTTACTTTCTCCCAAGCTAAGATGTTATCTCGGGCAGAAAAAAACGGCAAATAAATTAATAATTTTTTATCTTCAAACTAAAAATTAAGAGGAGTTCTTCAAATTTTTAAATTTAGCTTGACCTAGAATTAAAAAGGCGTAAAAATTTTGTTTCTAGATCTTATCGAACTGGAACGAGGCAACAAAGGAAGAAAAAAACATGGTTAAATTGTCAGCCAAAAAGTTGAACGAGCTTGAAGGCAAGAGCCTTGGGCAATCAGCTTGGTTAGAGGTCACCCAAGAGAGAATCAATAATTTTGCCGAAGCCACTGAGGATCGGCAGTGGATTCATGTTGACCCTGAAAAAGCCGCCCGAAGCCCATTGAAATCCACCGTCGCTCATGGCTTTCTTCTCCTTTCTCTCCTCCCCTTTTTCCTCTCCCAATGTGAGATCTTTCAGACAAAATTTCGTTTTGCCGTCAATTATGGTTTAAATCGAGTTCGTTTTACATCTCCAGTTCATACGGGGGACCGGATTCGCAATCAAGCCTCCTTGAAAAAAGTCGAAAAAAAAGGGCTGCGAAAAGTCATGTTAACCATCGAAAACACAGTCGAGATTGAAGGCAAACAAAAGCCAGCTTTGGTGGCCGAGATACTGGTTCTTCTCTACCTCTGATTCCGTTGCCTATTTTTAGACGCACTAGTTATTTTTGCCCAACAGGACACTGCTTACTTCGGGAGGACAAAGTGTAAGGTGGTAACAACGTTAATTCTTAACTTAAATTAATTTGAGCAAAACAGGGCAACCACCAAATCCTTAGGCAGACAATAAGTTATACAATCTGGCTAATAAAGAATTTTAATGCTTTAAAACTTTTGATTTAACTTAAACCGCCGAAGAAAAACGCTTAAACGCGATTTTTAGGGTCAAAAATCGCGTTTAAGGGCCGTTTCGAGGGGGGGGTATTTTACGCTTAATTTATTTATTATCAATATGATGGCGAGGCCCGACCCCCCTCGCCCCTTGTCCCTCGCCCCTTGTTTCCTGTTAAGTTATATGCTATAAACCCAGGTAATTTAGCCGACAGGAATTAATAAAAATGCCTTCCTCGCCCGCTTCTTCTAGCAAATCAACTTCTTGGCTTAACCGGGAAATCCTTCGCTTGGCTATTCCAAATATCATCAGCAACATCTCAATCCCCCTTCTCGGGATGGTCGATACGGCTCTCATGGGACGCCTAGAATCAGAAGTATATATCGGGGCCGTAGCCCTCGGAAGCATCATTTTTAATTTCATTTACTGGGGATTTGGCTTCTTACGAATGGGAACTACCGGACTAACTGCTCAAGCCTACGGTCGCCAAGATAAAAATGAAAACTCAGCCATTCTCGGGCGAGGTTTACTTCTAGCTTTTGCTTTAGGCCTAATTCTTATTGCCCTCCAAAAAATCATCTCTTTTGTCAGTTTTGAGCTTATTCATGGAGAGCGCTTAGTTGAAGAGTTAGCTCAAAGTTACTTCTTAATCCGCATTTACGCCGCTCCGGCCACTCTGGCTCTCTATGTTGTCCACGGATGGTTCTTGGGTATGCAGAACGCTCGTTATCCGATGTGGTTAACGATTGGGGTTAACCTCATTAACATTATTTTTAATGTTTTTTTTGTCTATGGCCTCAAGATGAAATCCGATGGGGTCGCTCTGGGAACTGTCTGTGCTCAATATTTGGGATTAGCTTTGGCCTACTGGTTATTTATTCGCCGCTATAAAAAATATAGTCAAGGTATTAGTCTATCTTCCCTTTTTCATCTCCAAGCCCTCCATCGTTTTTTCTCAGTTAACTTAGACATCTTTATTCGCACGATCTGTCTTGTTTTTACTTTTGCCTTTTTCACCGCCGCCTCAGCTTCGTTAAGTTCGCTCATCCTGGCCGCCAACCAAATCTTGCTCCAGTATATCTCTCTAATGTCATATGCTGTCGACGGCTTTGCCTTTGCGGCTGAAAGCCTGGTGGGTCGTTTCGTAGGAGCACACCACGAGCGTAATCTTCGCCTGGCTGTTAAATGGCTTTTTATCTGGGGTTGGGGTTGGGGGACTCTTTTTGCCCTGGCCTATGCATTGGCGGGAAAATATTTCCTTTATATCTTCACCAATCAGGCAGCCATCATCAAAACTGCTCAGCCTTATCTGGGATGGATGATTCTCTTACCCTTAGCTGGCTCAGTAGCTTACCTTTGGGACGGAGTGTATATCGGAGCTACCGCCACCACCGCTATGCGCAACTGGATGCTAGTCACTACGCTAGGAGTATTTTTACCTATCTACTACTTGACCATCAATCAACTTGGCAATCACTCTCTCTGGCTTGCTTTATTTTCTTTCATGGTTGCCCGTGGCCTTTCGCTTAGTCTCCAAGCCAAGAAAAGCATTTTTTTGCCCTTAAAGTTAAATTAGAGCCAAAAAAATAGAATTCAAAGAAATAGAATTAAAGAAAATAAGTTAATCAGAAAAAGGCAATGTTTATCTCCAACAAGCCCCAAGCCTACCTTTACCGCTCAAAATAACGGGGATAAAAATTAGAAGGTTTTACTTCCCATTCCTGGCTCAATTTTGTTCCCTCTCCTTCCAGCAAGATTTTATACTTCCCCGGGGGGATAAAGCGATCATAATGAATAAAATAGGCTTGCATACTCTGAACATGTTTAATAACCATATCCCAGCGAAATTGATTAAAACCCGGTTGAGCTTTAATTTTCGTCGACCACAACTTTTGGCCTTGACCATTAACTACGGCTAACTCAACCTCTTCCTCCTTATCCCAGGTAAAAGTAAAAGGAATCCTTTCCAAGGTTTTATAGAGAGGTTCGCGATGGGTGTCACCAAACTGAGGTAATTTCCCCGGCGGTGGAACAAACAATTTCTTATCTACCCACCTTTTCTTAAGCAGCGACTTATTTTTAATATCTTCATTTTTAAGACCTTGAAAAGCGGCCTGAATGGGCCGCAAGTTAAGCTTATAAATCCCCCGGCCATGAGTAGCGGCTACTAAATCCATCTCTCTTTCCTGAATTACTAAATCCGATATACAGGCATCGGGCATTCCCTGCCCTAGATAAGACCAACTCTGGCCACGATCAACTGACACGTAAACCCCGCGGTACATTCCAGCATAAAGAATGTTTTCATTAGTTGGATCTTCAAGGAGCACATAGGCCACCTCTTGGGGAAGATTGCTTTTAATCGAACGCCAAGTCTGGCCATAATCTTCCGAGGCATAAAGATAAGCGTTAAAATCGTCGTCATTGATTCCGGTGACAACCACATAAACCCGGGATTCTTTAAACCGGGAAGCACAGATGCTGTGAATATAACGGTTTGGCAATCCAGCCGAATGCTCTTCCCAAGTAACACCGCCATTTTTAGTTACCCAGAAGGCTCCTTTGTCAGTTCCAGCATAAATCAGGCCGGGTTTCAGGGGCGATTCGGCCAAAGCCCCAAGGGCAGTAGACATCTTGTTGGCCAATCGAGACCGGGAAAGATCAGGGCTGATAACTTCCCATTTATCCCCTCGGTTAAGACTGCGAAACACGTAGTTTCCACCGAGATAAAGGATTAAATGATTATGCGGCGAAATAAGATAAGGGGCAACAAAGGTGAAGCGGAGAGCATTTTCTTTGCCTTCCGGCCAGCGAGGTCGAATAGAGATTGACCGCCCCGAACTCATATCTTTGCGCCGGATACCCCCGTGTTGGCTAGAGAAATAAACGGTGTGGGGATCTTCAGGGTCAGGTATGGTAAAGCAGCCATCTCCACCAGCCCAGGCATCCAACCAGAGATAAGTCCAACCGTCTGGAAATCGAGGATCCCACTCCTTAGCCGGCCCATAAACGGCGGCATCATCCTGGGTTCCTCCGTAAACATGGTAAGGATCCTCGTTGTCCACCGAGATATCATAAAATTCCCCGGCCGGAATATTATTATGATGAAGCCACGATTTCCCCCTATCCCAACTTACGTATAACCCCCCATCGTTTCCGAGGATTAAATGGCGGGGGTTTTCCCAATCAACCCAGAGTTCACAATGGTCAAGATGGAGGCATTCGGCCGGATTGGGAAAAAGGTGAAAAATTTTACCTCCGACCAAAGAAAACGTTTTTCCTCCATCTTGGCTATGGGCGATTCGAACGCCAAGGGCAAATATCTCATCATCATCTTGGGGATTAACATAAATATCAGTAAAATACCAGCCAATTCCAGGGAAAATCAAGAGGTCCTCCTGGTGGGTACGGTGCCAGGTTTGGCCCCCATCGTCACTCCGGTAGACTTCAGCAGCAAGATTCCCGGGACGGTTTAAATTATCAATCAAGGCATAAACTTTATCGGGATTAGTCCAAGAAACAGCCAACCCGATTCGGCCCGTCCGAGGACCTGTGGGTAAGCCCCCGCTTAAGCGCTGCCAAGTCTTTCCCCCATCGTTACTTTTGTAGACTCCACTTTGAGGGCCAGCGATGCTAGGATAGTTTTCCCAGAGGGAAGCATAGATAATATTGGGATTGGAAGGAGAGATGACGACATCGTTAGCCCCGGTATGTTCGTCTACATAAAGCACATGCTCCCAGGTTCGGCCTCCGTCTTCGGTGCGGTACACGCCGCGGTTGGGGTTGGGAGTCCAAAAGTGGCCAAGGACGGCGACTAAGGCAACATCTGGGTTCTGAGGATGAACGGCTATCTCACCGATATGGTAGGAATCGGGAAGGCCTAAGTATTGCCAACTTTCGCCGCCGTTGTCCGAGCGAAATACACCCATTCCGGGCATGGTGAAATTACGAGCTTTCTTGAGACTTTCCCCACTCCCCAGCCAGATGACATCGGGATTGGAGGGAGCCACAGCAATGTCTCCAATCCCCAGAACAGGCTGGTTCTCAAAGATGGGTTTCCAGGTGAGTCCATTGTCGGTTGTTTTCCATAAATTTCCTGAACCAAAAGCAACATACATGGTTCCCGGGCGCGCAGGATGGGCCTGAACAGCCTCGACGCGAGCTGAATTCATCACCGGACCAAGGTGAACCCAGTGGAAACGAAAGGGAGTAGATTGCTTCAGGGCCTGGTGGGCACCCCATGATTGATAAATCGGGTTAGGAAGGTCATTAGCCAAGGTAAAAAGGGGGAAAGCAAGAAACATCATTAATAAAACTAGTCTTGGGACTAAAGTAGTAAATGGCCAAAATAAAGGCGACCAAAAATTGAAACGAGAATAATTACCCATCTTTATCATTGAAAAAACCTCCGTAATTATATACTTAACCTCGAGGATTTTTTCGACCTGGACGAAACATTTATTCATCTGATTGCGATTATTTTAACTTACCCGATGATTCTGACTATTTTAACTTACCGAAAATTAAAATTTAAGGTTTATTTTTCTAAGAGTAAACATCTCCCAAAGGCGGGATGGC
>DQWD01000001.1 GCA_011042725.1 Candidatus Aminicenantota bacterium
CAGAAAAAGGGAGAGGAAATAGGGCTTTTTACGGTTCGCCCGCCTTTAAAGCCAGTTTCCATTAAAGCTCTTCAAGATTCGGTTAGGCAACAGGCTTAAGCTCGGAAAGAGAAAATAAAAAAAAGTTGTCAACTCTTAATTATAAATTGCTAGTCTTTCTAGCTCTTGAGAAATCTTAATGTAGACCTAGATGGTGAGGAAAATTAAAGCAATAGCCACAATAAAGCTTAGGCCGGCCAAGAGGCTGCTGAGGTATGAACCTTGCTGCCCAACTGATTTCCAAAGAAATGTAACTTCAGGTTCAATAAATTGAGTTTTTTGAGTTTATTTTTGAGGCATGGTTAACTATTACAAAAAGATGTATTGATCAATTAAGAGGAGATTAAAGAGAAGTTTTTGAATGACCAAATTCAAACTAGTAAATGATATAAAAAGATAAAAGAACATGTTTATAAAAACTATAAAAATTACTCATATTTTCCCTTGTCTGGCGGATCCAGAAAAAATCAGATTTATTGCTTATTTTGATAAGAATGTTTCAAAAATACTTCCCTATTTAAACACGGTATTAGAGGGAGCTATTTACAATCACCTGAGTCATACTTTGACTATAAAAAAAGAAGGCCGGCTTATTACCATTCATCCTAATAAAATAGCCGCCGGGAAGATTTTAAACGAAAAAGACGCCAAAGAGATTACTGAATGGCTGAAAGAGAGAATAAATTATTGTTATGAAAATGAAAACTCAATTGAGCCCAGTTATGAGAGAAGATCTAGACTTACAGCTTTGGATATTTACAAACTTTTGCCGGGAACAAACTGTAAAAAGTGTGGAGAATTAAGCTGCCTGGCTTTTGCCGTAAAATTGTCAGAAGAACAAGTAAATATAATGAAATGTGGGACCATTTTTTCAGGCGATTTTTCGGAGAAGAGAGAAGAACTCTTAAAGCTGTTGAAAGCTTCAGGTTATAAAGTGCCTAATGTCTTTATCTCTAAATAGTAGTGAAAGAGAAAGAAGTCTTTGGAAGAGAAAGTTCTGGCCGTAATATCTTCGGGTACAGGATTGAAGTCGCTTATGACCAAATCTTTGTCTAAAACAAAGATTCCGTTCCTATGTCAACAGATTCTTTATGAAAGCCAAGCTCTCTCAATTTTTCAATTAATTCATACCCATTTCTTTTTTGGTTTCAAAAATAGTTATCAAGGATTCATCTTTCTAAGATTAAATTGCCCTGATAATCAATGAGGAGATGCCAGGCTGGACTGACAAAGGTGGTTGAGTTTGTTTCTTGGATGAGAGCTGGGCCTTTAATTTTATGGCCAGCTCGGAGGCTATCTCGCCGGAAAACAGGGCATTTTATCGAACGAAGGCCTTTCTTGGTGTTTTGAGGTAACCATATTTCCCTAAATGATTTTCTGGACTCTGAAAGGGGATGGAGGGCTTTGGCCAAAGGTGGGAATTGAGGTTTAGGGCCTTTGACCACTGCTTTTAAACGGAGATTAACCACTTCCACGGGCTCATTCGGGTCACTATGACCATAGAATTGGTGGTGGAGTTGATGGAAGGCGGAGAGAAGTGAAGTTATTAGCTCAGTAGTAAATTTTTCCCCTGAAAAAGGAATATTCAGCTCATAATTTTGACCTTGATAACGGAGATCAGCCGAAGGGAATAACGCTGATTTTTCTCGGGCTGAGCTGGTTTTCTTTAGCCATGCTTTTGCTTCCTGCTTAAGGAGAGAAAAGATAGTTTGCAGGAGGGATATGTTTTCATTTTCTAACAGAAGTATTCTAGTCTTGACAAAATCCATAGTTATATCCGCCAGAAGAAGGCCAACCGAAGAGAATAAACCAGGGAAAGGCGGGATAATGATTTTTTTTATGCCCATTTCTTCGGCCAACTGGCAAGCATGGAGAGGCCCAGCTCCCCCGTAAGCTAGGAGAGTGAAATCCCGGGGGTCGTATCCCCGAGCAAGGGAGACAAGGCGGAGGATTCGCAGCATGTTAGCATTGATAATAGTCAGGATTCCTTGAGCTGCCTGCCGGTTTCCCAGTCCGAGAGGATGGGCTATTTTATCCTGGACAGCTTTGCTGGCTAAATCCGGATGAAGAGCTTTTCGTCCACCGAGAAGATTGTCTGGCTGAAGATAGCCAAGGAGTAAATAAGCATCAGTTACGGTGGCTTCCTCCCCTCCCTGGCCATAACTGGCCGGGCCAGGGTAGGCCCCCGCACTTTGTGGGCCAACTTGCAGATGTCCCCCGGCATCTATCCAGGCAATGCTTCCTGAGCCAGCCCCACATTCGGTTAGATCAATCATGGGGAAGCGAACCGGATACCCACCATAGTTTTTCCCACCGCGATGAATTTCCCCTCCCACTTGGTAATCAACAGTGTATTGAGGTTTGCCGTCGAAGATAACCCCCGCTTTGGCCGTTGTTCCGCCCATATCAAAGGCGATGACCTGCGGGAGCTGGAGTAGTTTCGCCCAATGGGCAGCGGCGATAAGCCCGGCAGCTGGTCCAGACTCGATTAGTTGATGGGGATGACGCGTGGCTTCTTTAGCCGGCAACATCCCTCCTCCTGAGTGCATAATGAAAATTTCCGCGAGAGAACAGCCAATTTGATTAAGCTTCTTCAAGAGAACCTTGAGATAGTCAACGACAAGGGGCGCCACCGCTGCTGCGACCACGGTGGTGCTGGTCCGCTCGTATTCCCGAAATTCAGGAGAAATTTGGCTAGAAAGAAAGATGTGTTCTTCGGGAAAAAATTCCCTGGCGAGTTGGCCAAGCTTTTGTTCATGCCGAGGATTGAGAAAGGAAAATAAAAACGATACAGCCAGGGTTTTCACTCCTTCCTGGTGAAGGCGGCGGAGAGCTCTGCGGGCAGCTGGTTCGTCAAGTTCTGTTAGCACTTGACCATCAGGCCCGATCCTTTCGGGGATTTCCTGAATTAATTCCCGGGGAACTAGAGGTGGCTGTTTTTCCACCTGGAGATTGTAGAGTTCGGGCCGGTCCTGGCGGCCTATTTCGAGTAAATCCCGAAAGCCCGCCGTAACGAGGAGCCCTGTTTTAGCCGTGTTTTGCTGGAGGAGGGCATTGGTAACCAATGTTGTTCCGTGGATGATAGTGGTGATTAGAGCGGGTTTGCTTTGGGCAACATCAGTAACCTCAAGTAGGCCGCGAAGAAAGGCTTTTTCTGGGTGAGCGGGAGTGCTGGGGATTTTAAGAGGCCAAAGCGTATTTTTTTCTTCGTCGAAAAAAAGAATATCGGTAAAAGTACCCCCCGTATCAATAGCCACTTTCATTTTTCTTCTTCCTCCGGTTGACTCCCAGTTGGGCGGAGTTGAAGAGTGGCTTTGGCTAAGATTTTTTTTGCCCTCGCCTTAAGGACCACTCCATAGGCTTGCTGGGCATGAGAGCGACTTATTCTCCCGCTAATGTAGTCCTGAACCACCTTCTCCGGCGGTCTTTCTTGAGGAGAACCATAACCACCACCGCCAGCGGTCTGGGCAAGAAGCGTGTCTCCTGGCTGGAGAAGAAAACCATTTATTTTGGAAGGAATTTTTCTTTTTTCCTTGTTTTTAGCCTTTAGAAGAAAAATGCCCGGCTGTCCAGGCAAGCCACCCTTTAGACCCCAAGGTCGAAACCGGTGCCGGTCAGAGTGAGCGGAGAAAAGAACTGGGGCTAGGGCCATAATTTCCTTTTCTAGTCCTAAGCCACCCCGATACTTGCCTGGTCCCCCGGAATTTTGGACCAGTCCATATCGGAGGACCCGGAGAGGGTATTCCATTTCTAGGGCTTCAACCGGTAAATTGGTAGTGTTGGTGATGTGCACCTGAATACCATCAAGTCCATCCCGGGCAAAACGAGCTCCCATTCCACCACCCAGAGCTTCAACATAGACGAAATCTTTTCCTGAGAGTTTTCTTGTTCCCCCAAAAATAAGAGCAGTGGTGGCGCCGTTGGAGGCAGCCATGACTTTCTGGGGAAGCGCAGCACTAAAAGCACCCAGGAGGGTATCAACCACTCTTTGGCAAGTGTCTGTCCGGCCACCAACCGCGGCCGGTTCCTGGGCATTAACCAAGGTTCCGGCGGGAGCAATGATTTTAATGGGCCGCAAGAAGCCAGCATTCAGGGGAATATTTGGAGCCAAGAGAGCCTTGACGGTGTAGTACACAGAGGCTTCTAGAGCGACTCGGACCATGTTAACTCCCCCTTCAGCTTGAGGATCAGTGCCGGTGAAGTCAAAGATTAAGGATGGTTGATCTTCATGGTCAACCTTAATTTTAACTTGAATCTTTAATGGCTTTAATGAAAGACCGTCATCGTCCAGATAGTCTTGGAATTGATAATTTCCGGGAGGGATAGACCGGACTTGCTGGCGAAGAATTTTTTCGCTGTAATTAAAAAGCGAAGTGAGCGTGGTCGCCATTAATTTTCGTCCATACCGCTGGAAAAGTTCTTTTAGCCTCCTTTCTCCTAGATGAAGAGAGGCCAGTTGGGCCCGAAGGTCTCCTTCCCTTTCTCGGCGCTGGCGTAAATTAGTTAGGATTGCTTCGGCTATTTCCGACTGGAATTTTCCTTGCCGATAGAGAAAAAGGGGTGGAATACGGAGACCTTCCTGGAAAATTTCCGATGAGGCCCCGCCAGTACCACCGCCGGGGAAAGCACCCCCGATATCCGCCCAGTGAGCAATATTGGCCACAAAGCCCACTAACCTATCTTTCAGAAAAACTGGTTGGACAAGCGTTACATCGGGAAGATGAGAACCGCCTCCCCGATAAGGATCGTTGGTGATGATGATGTCTCCTGGGTGAAGTGAGGCCAGAGGAAATTTTTCGTTTATTGTTTTCATTAAGCCCAACATTGAACCGAGGTGAATGGGGATATGCTCGGCTAGAGCCACCAATTCTCCCTGCGCAGAAAATAAGGCACAGGAGCAGTCGCGGCGTTCTTTGATATTGGTCGAATAAGCGGTGCGAATTAAGCTAACCCCCATCTCTTCAGCAATTCCCTGGAGGGCATGCCGAATAACTTCCGTGGTGATGGGGTCGATAAATTGCTGGCTCATATATGTTGAGTACGCCCGATTTTATCCAGAGGAACTTTGTTACCGAAAAAGCTCTTAAAGATTTGGTAATAAAGAAGCTCTTCCTTGGATCGAAGCTGGAAATTAGGAGTAAGTTCCCTTTCCCGTGCAAATTCTTCATCGCTTATTTTCTGTTCGGCGTAATCGGCCACTATGTCCCAAACTCCAGCTCCCTGCCAAAATTTTTCTTTCTTGCGGTTGACCACCTCGTCGGGTAGATATCCGGCCAGGGCTTGGCGAAGAGGCCATTTTTCGAGACCGTCTTTTTCTCTAATTTTCCACCGCGCCGGGATGGCCAAAGCGTAGCGAACGAGGTCAGGATCAAGAAAAGGAGTGGCTACACCCAGGCCGTGAGCACATGCTGAGCGATCAACTCTCTGGAGAGCTGTATTGTGAAGGGCGGCCATGGCCTCTTGCATGCAGAGAGTTAACTCCACTTCCCCCTGGCAATTTTTTTGATAATCATAACCAGCAAAAAGTTCATCTCCACCTTCACCGGAAAGTACAAAGGGGACATGTTCGGTGCTTAATTCAGCGACAAGATAGTTACCGATGGCACTTCTGATAAGGGGAGCGTCAAAGGATTCGAGATGATAGATGACTTTATCCAAAACTTTAAGCATTTCCTCTAAGGAGTAGAGACGTTCATGGTGGTGGGTTCCCAAATATTGGGCCACAAGGCGAGAGTATTCGAGATCAGGAGCGCCTTCCACGCCGGCTGAAAATGTATGGACATGTTCAAGGTGGTTTTTGGCTAAGGCAGCTATGGCACTGGAATCGATTCCACCACTTAACCATACTCCAATTTCCTTGATGGTTGGGGAAAGAGAACGGGTAACGGCTTGTTCGAGGAAATCATAAAGCCTTTTAGTGCTTTCTTGAGGGTTTTCAATTTCAATTTCTTCGGGGATTAAGCATTTAAAGGGGAAAAGACCGAGGTTAGAAAGGAAAAAATGCCCGGGTGGGAATTCCTTAATCTCTTCCACTACTTCCACTAAGGCTTTTATTTCCGAAGCAAAACAGAAGTGACCATTGTGGAAACCATAGTAGAGAGGACTAATTCCCAAGTGATCCCGAGCTAAAATTAAGCGGTTCCTTTCAGCAATAGCTAAGGCAAACTCACCTTCAAGCAACTCGAATGTTTTAATTCCCAATTGATTAAAAGTGTCGATAATCTTTTCTAAGTGAGATTGGCGGCCAGCTTCAGGAGGGATTAACCCTTGGGGATGGATAATTCTTCCATCAATGATAATATTGGTGCTTTCTTTGGAGCCGGGCAAAGGACCAGGCCTTTCTTTGACTCGCTTGAGTTTTAGAGTACCAAAGGTGATTTGAGTTCCTTCCCAGATGGAAGTCAGCTCCAAATGGGGATGCTTCATTTTTTCTAGCATCTCGAGAACTATCTTTTTTCCTTTGGGTATCATTAGACCCGCAATTCGACTCATTTTTACCTCCTGCTGGCACTTAAAGATAAGCCAGTTGGAAAGAGCGCTGATGAAGCGAAGATAGAAATTGGCGATAATTCTGATAGGAAAGGAAAATCTATATTTGGGAAGAATTTTTTGGG
>DQWD01000271.1 GCA_011042725.1 Candidatus Aminicenantota bacterium
ACTGGGGTAGCGTGTGTTCCAGGAGAAGCTTTTTATCATGATGATTATGGCCAAAATTTAGCGAGATTTTGTTTTGCTAAAGAAGATGCAGTTCTTGATGAAGCCTGTGAAAGACTAAAAAGATTAAAAATGTAATTTAGGCTCTGGATTACTCTTGTTGAAGAATTTTTTACTTTATTAATCTGACTCAAAAGGATACATTTAGAGAAGAGGGGGAACCATGACTCGAAATAGCAACAACTATTTTAGAGGCTTATCGAGCGGGAAATTAACTAAAATTGCAAAAAACCTTTGACATATTTGGCGAATTATTTAATGGTAATAACAAGAGAGGATTTAAGTAAGTGATAGGGGCAACAGGTTAATTTAGTGAATGTTGTCTTTTTTTAACATTAGAGAAAATTTGAAAAAAACCAATTTCTTATTACCTCTCAGAGGTAAATAGCAAAATAGGGATAGTAGCAATTCATTAAAGCAAAGGAGAGAAAAAATGCGAAAACAAATTTTTTTGGTATTGATCATTTTTTTTGGCCTGGCATTCATTATGAGTTGTAAACCGAGCAGTAAGGAAGAGCCGTTGATCCCCAGAGATGTACTATTTGGCAATCCGGATAAAGCCTCGTTGCAAATCAGTCCGGATGGCCAATACATCAGCTTCCTGGCTCCAGTCAATAACGTGCTAAACGTTTGGGTAGCACCAGCTGCGGAACCGGAAAAAGCCGAACCAGTGACAAAAGATGTCAATCGAGGCATCAGGATTTATTTTTGGGCTTATACTAACCAGGACATCGTCTACTTGCAGGATCTGGCTGGAGATGAGAACTGGCAGGTTCACGTGGTCAATATTGCTACCAAAGAGGATAGAAATCTAACTCCATTTGAAGAAATACCTGGACCAGATGGAAAACCGGTGACCCTGCCCAACGGAAAACCACTAAGACCCAGAGCCCAAATCCAAGCAGTAAGCTACAAGTTTCCCGATGAAATCCTGATCGGGCTCAATAACCGCAATCCTCAATTTCATGACCTCTATCGCTTGAACATTTTGACCGGCGACCTGAAGCTCATCCAGCAGAATGATGGTTTTCTCGGTTTCCAGACCGATGATGATTACCATATCCGGTTTGCCGCCCAGATGACACCCGATGGCGGGTTAGCCGTTTTACAACCTGATGGAAAGGGTGGGTGGCAACCGTTTGATACAATTCCGATGGAAGATGTGATGACGACCAGTCTCATTACCTTTGATAAAACTGGAAATGTGCTTTACATGATTGATAGCCGAGGACGGGATACGGCGGCTCTCACCAGCGTTGACCTAAAGACTGGCGAGAAAAAGGTCATCTTTGAAAGCCCGAAGGCTGATGTTCAGAGAATTATGATGCATCCCGTGGAAAAATCCATAGAAGCCGTGGCCGTGGAATATTTAAGAACAGAATGGACAGTGCTTGATGAATCTATAAAGGGGGATCTTGAATATCTTAAAACAGTCTGCAACGGCGATCTCAACGTCACTGATCGAACGCTCGATGATAAATATTGGGCAGTTGCTTATGTGGTGGATGATGGACCGGTCCGTTATTATCTATATGATCGTACCGCCCAGCAAGCCAGATTTGTTTTTACTAATCGCAAGGACCTGGAAGGTCTCAAGATGTCGAAGATGCATCCGGTGCTGATAAAATCCAGGGATGGATTGAATCTAGTGAGCTATCTTACTCTTCCGAGCTGGAAAGATCCGGATAATGATGGCCGGCCGGATAAGCCTTTGCCGATGGTTCTTTATGTTCATGGCGGACCTTGGGCCCGTGATTCATGGGGGCTGAATCCGACTCACCAGTGGCTGGCTAACCGGGGATACGCTGTGTTGAGCGTTAATTTTAGAGGGTCAACCGGATTCGGTAAGGCTTTTATCAATGCTGGCAACTTAGAATGGGCAGCCAAAATGCACGATGACCTGATAGATGCCGTAAATTGGGCTGTGGATGCTGGCATTGCTGATAAAAACAAGGTAGCGATTATGGGCGGGAGCTATGGTGGGTATGCCACCCTAGTTGGAATGACCTTCACCCCCGAAGTTTTTGCCTGCGGAGTGGACATTGTGGGACCGTCTAATCTACTCACCTTGTTAAAGAGTATTCCGCCTTACTGGAAGCCGCAGCTTGAACTTTTCGCCACTCGGGTCGGCGATCCGCGCACTGAAGAAGGCAAGAAATTACTGGAGGAGCGCTCGCCATTGACTTATGTGGATAGAATCAGCAAACCTCTGCTCATCGGTCAGGGAGCAAATGATCCCCGGGTGAAGCAGGCAGAATCTGATCAGATTGTGAAGGCCATGCAGGAGAGAAACATTCCGGTTACTTATGTGCTTTACTCGGATGAAGGACACGGCTTTGCCCGGCCTGAAAATCGGCTGTCTTTTTATGCAGTCAGCGAGCTTTTTCTGGCCAAGCATCTGGGCGGGCGAGCTGAGGACATTGGAGATGATTTCCAGGGTTCTACTATTCAGGTGCCACAGGGTATGGAACAGATTCCCGGACTGAGTGAAGCTCTAGGCAAAAAACAGTAAATAAGTAATTAATATAGCTATGGCATGGGGACATGCTTTCATGTCCCCAATTTTCTTCCCCTCAAAAAAACTGGTGACAGCTCACCTATTTACCTGATTTTCTTATTCTTCGCTGACGCTTTAGAAAATAGTCTTTGAGACATTTATTTAGCTATTGTTTTGCCTTATCTTTTCCCCTTACGTAGAATATTTATTTTCGAAATTGAACTGTTAAGAAAAAGTGAAGAGATTGTTAAAATTTCCTTAGAAAATAGTCCATTATCAACCAAATTGAGTGGGTAAAAGAGAAAAGTTGATTTCTCCTCTCGAATTCAATATCCTTGTGATATTGTTTTTTCTTGGTTAGCTTAAGCCTCAATTTCATTATGAGCGAAAAAGAACTAGAAGAAGAAAAATTCTAAAGAGGGTTGTGTGTTTACGGGAGAATTTGTTGTTGAACTGGGAGTGGGGCGCCTAGAGTGAAAAATTACCTATAAACAAAAACAATGCCCGGGCGAGTAAGATTGTTATCATGGGAGAAGGAGCTTCAAAGAAAAGAGATATCCTCGTGATGAAATAAAAGTGAAGATAAAACCATGAGTGCGACAGTCATCATTATTAACTTAGCCACGCTTGCCTGCTTTATCCTGGCTTTTCTCAAGGATCGTCAAAAAGCTATTAGAGGCTTGGCTGTCGCGGCCAAAGCCTTTATTCGTATTCTACCGCTAGTGTTTATAATCATTATTCTTATTGGCCTTCTCTTGGGGTTTGTACCGCAAGCACTTATTGCTCGAATTATCGGTGAGCAGGCCGGGTTTGACGGCCTGTTATTAGTTGCTTTTCTGGGGGCTATTCTCCATATCCCTTCTCTAATTTCTTACCCGCTGGCCGGTTCGCTTCTCGAGGGTGGGGCCTCGGTTACGGCGGTGGCGGCTTTTATTACTACTTTGACCATGATCGGACTGCTCACCTTACCTTTAGAGATAAAAGAATTGGGTAAGAAGATGGCTTTTCTAAGAAATGGGTTAAGCTTTATTGTTGCCCTGCTTATTGCCCTTCTCATGGGAGTGATCCTATGAAAGGGAAGAAGAGAGCTGTTTTCTGGCGAACTTTCTTGCGGGATACTTTATTTTTAGTCATAGTTTTGGCGGTTGCGGTTGTTCTCCTGGGCTTTTTCCCTGAAAAACGCGTGGTAGTTACCAGGGTGTCCTGGAAGTTTTTTGTGGAGTTAATTTTGATTTTGCCAGCGGTGATGGTGTTGATGGGCCTTTTTTCCGTCTTTATCTCTCGGGAGACGGTGGTCAAGTATCTGGGAAAAACGTCAGGCCTGAAAGGATTTTTGTTAGCCCTATTTTTTGGTGCTCTCCCCACCGGGCCGCTTTATGTAGCTTTTCCCCTGGCGGCAGTACTCATCCAGAAAGGCGCCCGGCGGGCCAACATAGTTATTTTTCTTTCTGCCTGGGCCTGCATCAAGATTCCCCAAGAAGTGGTTGAACTGCAATTCTTGGGGCTTAAGTTTATGGCGGCAAGGTTGGCTTTAATTACAATTTTTGTCATTTTAATGGGGTTGATAATTGAGAGAATAATTAATTGGACTGAGCAACGGCCGGCCCCATCAAAAAAAGCAGACCATAGCCCAGATATTTGATTTAAAAACTTTAACCGTCCTGATTGTTAACAACCGGCACCATCCTTGTTGTTTGGCGCCGAGGAGAAGAAGTTTAAATTTCGATTAAAACCATTGGGATTCCTAAAACAACCGTGGCGGCGTCCACCAAGGCCATAGCCAGCTCGCCGATATCAGTTTTGGATAAGTTGAAGGGATGTACTTCTATGCTTTTTCTAGGAGAAGAAAGTCGACGAAGTATTTAATCATTACTTCTGTACTGCCGTGCATGGAAACGCAGGGAATTACAACCTTGTTTTTTACCTTATCAGAGAGAGGTCCAGTCTTTATAAGCGTCAATAATGAACTTGGAATCTTATAGATAGGACCAGGCTCGGGGCAATAATTTCAATCTCTAGAGAAGAGACTTTTTCGATGTCCTTTTTCACACTCATTCGGAAAGGCATCATGATCTCGGCATAATATTTCTTGGCACTTCCCAGGAGTTTATCTCCTTCTTGAGCACCTAGTTTTGAGGTTGCTAAATGAGAGCAGAAAAAGTCGCAGCTTAAAAGAATTTTATCTTCCAGTCAATTGTTCCTACTGAATAAATGCCGGGTTTTAATTCCTTTATGCTCATGTTTAAGTTTACTAAAATTTTTTTATTTTTTATTCCCGACCTTAGCAGTAGGCCAAGCAAGCCTCGGTAGAAACGCTATTAAATAACGAATTTGATCTATAACTTACTTAATATATGGTGGTTTTTATTTGATCCCAGTTCTTTACTCTATAGCGAATAATCCTCACCGTGCCGGCTTCTTCATCTGTTTTTATCCTGTATATGAATCCATTCTTTATCAAAGAAGGACTGAAATCGATCTCTGTTTGGTAGAGATAATACCCGTCCGCACTGAATATATCGAACTCACGGGTTTCCTCTTCCTCAAGCACAGACCTGACTCTCCTTACATAAATCCTTCCTTTTTCATCCACAGCCAAATCTGAAAAAAACGGGCGGTGCTCAGGAAACTGGCAGGCCTCCTCTATCACGTCCTCCGGCCATTCCTGACCCCTCTCGGACATAGAGTCCTTTGCATTTTGAATTATCGTGCCTTTTTCCCTTTTGCTTATGGGTTGGTACGGTTCATTCTTTTTGATGATAAAATCAAGCTCGCCCATCGAGTTAAGATGGAAGAGACTGTACTCAGCAGAATAAGCATAGATCAACCCTTTGTATTGAAAAGGAACGAGGTGCATTGAATGATTATAGTCATGGGTCAAAATAAACGCAGCGGTTTGTCCACCGCTTTTTCGGGTGACTATTTTTATACTTCCAAAGCGATCGATTTCCTTTACTTCTTTGCCTTTCATATCGACTTTAACGACTCTTCTCGAACTCTCTCCTGCAGCAAATGTATATACAAGGCAATAAATAAAATCATCAGGAGAGATCCAGAAGTCATATATTTGAAAGGTAAGAGGAATGCTCTTTACAAATTCTCCGCGCTCATTAAATATCTGGATTTTCATGCCGCTTGAGACATACAGGTTATTTTCTTCATCAATATAAAAGCTACGCAGGCGGTCAAATTCACCGGGGCCCTGGCCTTTCTTCCCTATAGTCTGCAGGTATTCTCCGGCCCTGTTAAACTTTTGAATTCGGAAGTTCCCCGCGTCCATAACGTAGATATTTCCGTGAGAGTCCACATCCACCTCGTAAGCCCTATAAAACAAGTAATTATTATCCTCCTCATTCCCGATGCTTAAGTCTTCTTCCAGAACAAGCTCAAGATTTCCATATAAAGGCTCTCCTGGGTTGTTCACGATCCTGACTCCATTTTCCTGTTCGACGGTACCTCTCCATTCTGATTCTGCCTTTTTTTCTCCGGCACAGCCAAATACCAGGCCCATCATGAAGAGGCAGATGATCATGACCTTGATCTTAACTTTCATGGCAGCTCCTTTGTGCTCGTTGGCTTTTAATATATAAACTATCGATTATCACTATGGTTGCAGGTTATTTTTATCTAAATAAATACGCGTATCAATCTCGTTTTGATTATATGCTTTCTTGCGAACGATTGAAAGGGAGCCAGCTCGTTATTTCGTTATTTTGGGGGTGGGTGCTTCTGAGATAATAATTTATATCCACGAAACTCTCACTAAAGAATCAGGTAAACAGGTGAATTGTCACCGGTTTATTTCTAAACTGTCACCGGTTTATTTCTAAAAATTAGGTGAATAGATGAACTGTTACCAGTTTTATTTCTTGCTATTCGAGACAGAAAATTTGAAAAAAATAGGGTAAATATGTATTGTGTCACCAGTTTTAC
>DQWD01000019.1 GCA_011042725.1 Candidatus Aminicenantota bacterium
ATCATTCGTTCCGATTGAATAAGGAAAGTTCCACTATTATTGTCTTTGGCCCCATGATACATGAGAAGAGGTGTTTCCAAATGGTCAGCTTCAAAAAACGGCGACATCTCAATATAGACATCTTGAGCTTCCCAGATAAAACGACGCTCATTCTGGAAAGTCATTGGAGTCAGGGTCCGGTTGTATGCCCCATCTCCAGCAATCCCAGCTTTGAAAAACGGCGTATGGGCCAAAATATTGGCAGTGGCAAAAGCCCCATAGCTATGTCCGCCATGGCCAAGTCGGTCAACATCAACATATCCCAGCTGATCAACCTTACGAATGGCGGCATACATCGAATCAACTAGGTGAGCGATATAATTGTTATTGTATTGATTGCCGCGACCGAGGATAGGAATATCGGGAATAACCACGGCATAACCCTGGGTAAGCCAAATCTGAGAAGCGTTGCGCGTACTGAAATGACGAAAAGCATTCAAGTTATAAGAGCGAAGCACCGAGCTATTATAGTCTTTAACTGATTGATATTCACGGGGATAGGTCCAAAAAACAGCCGGGACTTTTTGTCCGGCTTGATAATCAATAGGAAGAAGAACCCAAGCATGAATTTCCAATCCATCTCGGCGAACAAAGGTGAAATGCTCCCTCTTGGCTGCGGTTATCTCTGGATAAGGATCTTTATTGGAAGTCAGTTGTTTGGTTACTTTCCCCTTTTCCCAAAGATAACAATCGGGAAAATCAGTCGGGCTTTCTTGCTGGATGATCAATTTGTTTAAGTTTTCATCCAATGGCAGCAAGGGTTGTTCATAATAATCCGGTGAGCCTTCAAAAAGACGAGTTTTTTCCTGGGTTTTTATTTCAACTTGGTCAATAAAAGGCCGTGGTTTTAAATTTTCTTGATATCCCCTCCCTTGTAAAAATACTTTTTTCTTATCAGAACTGAGAAGAACATAAGGGATTCCGTTGGCTGTCCTCTGAACCATAACATTGCCGGGGTGGTGGAGAAGGTCTTCGGGGTCAATGTCTTTGACCAACACATAAGCTCGTGGTGGCTTACACCTTAAATCGTAAGCCACGATTTCCTGGCGATTCTGGCCGTCATCGTCCCGACCACTTAAAGTAGCTAGGGCAAAGGAACCATCACGAGTCAAATCAACGCTCACGAATCTTTTTTCGGTAGCCACTAGGGTAATAGCTTTATCGAGATCAAAAGGAGGAGGAAGAAACATTAATCTGTCTTTAGGTTTACTTGGGGCTTTTTCTTTTTTATCTTCTTTTGCTTTTTCTCTCCACAGGAAAATCAGCCCTTTTCCGTCAGGCCGCCATTTGACTTCCCGTGGCCAATTTCGATCCGATCCTCTCTCCCGCGACATAGCTTCTTGGAGGGGAATTTGCCTAATGGTGGCTATTACTTTCCCGGTTTCATTCAAAACTTCAAGGGAACGAGGGAAACTCCGGTAGCTTACCAGATAGGAGAAAGGCTCCGTTAACCTCTCAGCGAGAATATATTTTCCGTCAGGACTGACTGCAATGCTTTCAAACATTCCGGGCTCCCCAATATAGTGAGGCTCTTGCCCCGGGTAAAGAATAGCCAATTGGGAGGTAGTATAAAACCTAAAGAGTTCTTTATCATAAGGAGTCCGGATTAAAAAAGGGAAAGTGCGGGTCGGCGTGGGTTTTTCTCTTGTCCGGCGAATTAAAGGGCTGGAGGGAATAGTGGGTGGTTGAGGCTCAGAGCCTCTGTTGGAGGGTACCAGTAAAGTTACCAAACTGCCATCGGAGCGCCATTGAAGCGTTTGAGATGGGGGACTCCCTGAGCGCCGATAACCTCGAGCGCCACTTATCGTCACCATGACCAACGCCTTAGAGACAGCCTTGGCTTCTCCGGTGCTTACATCAGCCACCCAGACTTCGCTCCCCTTCCCAAGATGAGCCAGAAAAGCAAGCTTATTTCCCGCCGGCGACCAAACAAAATCAGATACCAGGATGTTGGCTGGCAGTTGAACTTCCCAGGCTTTTCCTTGGCGGTAAGAATATATTTTTAATCCTTTCACCCCGTAGGTGGATAAGCGCCACTCGCGATTAACATCAGGACAAAATTCTAGCATGGCTAACCGCAATGTCCGCTGCGCCATTCGTTTAAGGGAAGAAAATTCTTCCTGGATGGGAATTAAGAAGTGATCTTTATCCGGACTCAGATTGGACAAGACATCATAGTGCCGATCACGGAGCAGAAGCTCTTTAACTTCCTCCGGAGGTTGAAGATAAGTTTCTCGATAAAGAAGCTCATCAGCGGCTTCTTTCTGGTTATCAAGACACCATCCTTGGGTATTGTAGAAAAAAGTAATAAGCAGCAAAAAAAGAAAAATTTTACTGATTTTGATTAATTTTAAATTAGACATTTACCCACCTCCTTAACCAAAAGCAAAAAGATTGGAGACCCCTTAACCAATAACAAGAAATTAAAAGATAAAAGTTGGGGTAAGAAGTTTTTAACCAAGTCAAAAATCAATCACCTCTTTGAAGAGGACTTTTTTTTTCTAGATATCTCAATAACTTTTTGTTCTGCACCGGGACAAGTTTTAAAACCTATTTTCCTTACTCACCATCAGGGGATTTTTAACACAATCAAAAATCCAAGTCAAAATAAAGATGGACTGATGGCCAAAATTGCCTCCAAACTGCGAAAACAAATTGTCAAACCTTGCTTGGCGAAAGGCACTGATCACATCAGTAAAGACAGCCTTGAGAGCTGAAAAAGAAGGGCCTCGATGGTCATCTCGAAATGTTTGGGCAAAATCCTCATCAGCATATAATCCTCTTGCATGATTGATGAGCACTTGAGCAAAATCAGTATAGATCCGCCAATCACGAGCCTCATTCGCATGAGCCAGAGTGTTTCGAGATGCCCTTCCACGAACCCCCATATGGAACAGTTCATTTTGCCTTGACCTGAGACACACCTCGATTTCTCGAAGACTCTCTCGATAAGTCAGCTGAGCAAAAGCCATACCCAAAAACTGGCCCAAACAGGAAAAACTCTTCTTTCAAACCTGCTGTTTCACACCTGGGGTCGGACCTCAGCAACTATAGTTTTATCAACAACTTAATCTCATTCTGCCCCCCAAAATAACCCCTATAAGGCGATTTTTGGCCCCAGGTTCATGGTACTAATGGAGTTACTGAAGTCCGACCCTGAATTTATGAATTCCCGCCACTTAGGGACAACTCCTAACTCTTAGATATTTTTATCAGGACGATGATCTAAAAACGCTTTTTGGAGGGAAAATCTTTTTGGCAGTTTTCATACCTGGAACAGCCGCAGGAAGAAGACATGTGACCTGATCGGAATGGTTACTCCCTTCTCCTGGTTGAAGCTGACCGTCCTCTGGCAGAGAACCAAAGTTGAAGGAGATAGTTTAATTACTCTTTATCTTCTAATCAGTTTTCTTTCAACGAACCACTAAATCAAACCAGTGACCTTTTTCAATTATCGGCAAATATTTCTTTCGGCAACTGGTTTGCCTATGAACTCACCGGATTGTCTCAATCTTTTGACCTGGAACAGACTACCAGTTCGGAACCCGATAATCTGGAAACAAAGGGACTGCCCTGGGGAGAGCCATCCATATATCTGACCGGCCAGAGTCGCCGGATTTTAATTGAGGCTAAAACCAAAGGAATGAAACAATTCCTTTTTATCAAGCCCTTAAATTGGGCGCCTTTTAAAGCCAAATATTCGATCACTCGGACCGAAGGCGATTCTCAGGCTGAGGAAGAAATAAACGGGCAATTCATCCGGCCGCTTTACGACTTTATCAGCCAAGCTACTCTTTTGAACACCGGACGTTTTGACCGCCGCTAGACGAAAGGAGAAGCCGCCCTCCAGTTAGACCTCCTGCCCCGCCTTTATCTCATCAGTGGTTTTAAATATTACCATTACCGACTGGATAATGAAGATTCTCTTAATATTTCGTTTTTCCATTCTTATTACCAGAAAACTGTTTCTCTCGAAGAATCACATCAGCCTTTCTTGAAATTAGCTCAGAAGCGCTATTATCTCCAGGCAGGTTACTATCTAACTCCCCAACTGAAAATTAGAGCCGGCTTAGCTCGAACCAATTATTCCCTGGAAATGGGCCGCGGGGCCACTCAAGAAACTTTTCCTTATCACCTTAATTCCTATTACAGTTCAATAAAATACCAGCTGTCTAAGTCCTTCTCTTTCTTCGCTGCCTATGACCGGGGAGCCCGGGGAGCTAATGATTTTGCTTTTACCAGATTAACTCCGCTGAAAAGTGACGCCTTTAAATTTAAGAGCTGTTTTAAAACAGGGTTTGACCGGTTCTCTCTCTGGCCGCTGGCGCAATCTGCAGAATGACAAACTGACCTATTCCAGTGAACTCTGGGGATATGGCCTAAATCTGGTTTGACCCTCATTGTTCAGGCAATGAGGTGCTTTTCTCAATTTGAATCGAAATGAGCTGAACTCAACCATGGATATTATCCGTTATGTCAGTTTATTTGTGGAAAGCAGCGACGTTTCCCAGTTCAAAAACCAGGTTAGTTTCATCAGTTTAGGCGGCTGGCTCAAGCAAGAAGCTGACACTGACTAAGAGGCTATAAGCTTCATCTTTCCAAGTATCCTTTGGTCGCCTGAAGTTCAATTAAAATTAATCTTCTCTGAATAGAATACAAGGCGGTTTGGTGCGGTTTGGTTAAGACTTAAATTAATCTTAGTGAAGTCTTGAAAATTTCTTTAATTAAAATTTCTTTTGAAACGGAGAAGGCGAAGCCCGTTGAAGATAACGATAAAGGAAGCTCCCATGTCAGCAAAGACGGCCATCCATAAAGTAGCCAGGCCGGGAATGGTTAAAGCAAAAAAGATGAATTTGATGAGCAAAGCCAGGGTTATGTTTTGTTTGATGATTTTTAAGGTTTTCTTACCCAGTTGAACCACTAAGGGTAAGCCGAGAAGGTTGTCCTTCATCAAAGCTATGTCGGCTGTTTCGAGAGCGGCATCCGTCCCGGCTGTCCCCATGGCGATGCCGGTGGTGGCCATAGCTAAGGCTGGAGCATCATTGACTCCGTCGCCGACCATAGCCACTTTCTCTCCTTGAGCGATAAGACTGCGGATAGCTTCGATTTTATCCTCGGGCAGAAGCTCAGCCGCAAAATCATCCATTTCCAGCTGACGGGCCAAGACTTCGGCTGTTTTCCGGTTATCCCCGGTGAGCATCATTAATTTTTTCACCCCCAGGGCTCTTAACTCCCGCAAAGAACGAGAGGCTTCCGGCCGCAGGGCATCAGCAATAATAATCACTCCCAGAGCTTTGGTCTCGTCTCCGATAATAACCAGGGAGTAATTGGCGGATTCCAGTTTATCCATCAATTTATCTAATTCGGGCGTACAGAGTTTTTTTTCTTCGAAAAGGCGATGATTACCAATGAAATAGAGATGACCATTTATTCGGGCTTGAGCTCCCCGGCCGGTTAAAGATTGGAAATCAGTTGGTTCCTCCACGGCTAATCGCCATTCCTCGGCTTTTTCTATAATAGCCCGGGCTAAATGATGTTCCGAGCGACTTTCCACGGTGGCGGCCAAACGAAGTATTTCTTCTTGGCTCATGTTCTCCAGGGGAACAATATCAATTACTTCGGGTTTGCCTTTGGTCAGGGTGCCTGTTTTGTCAAAGACAATTGTTTGCCACTTACCTGAGTTTTCCAGGTGAACTCCCCCTTTTATCAGAATTCCTAGATTAGCTGACTTGGTGAGACCGGCGACAATGGTTACCGGAGTGGAAATGACCAGAGCACAAGGGCAGGCAATGACCAGTAAAACCAGAGCCCGATAAAGCCACTCATCAAAAGAATAGCCCAGGACAGCCACCGGAATCACCGCCACTAAAACAGCACTCAGAACCACAAGAGGGGTATACCAGCGGGCGAATTTTTCGACAAAGCTTTGAGATGGAGCTTTTTGTGATTGCGCCTCTTCGACAAGGTGAATAATCCGGTCTAAGGTGGTGTCGCCGGAGAGATGAGTAACTTGAATTTCCAGAGAGCCCCTCTGATTAATTGAACCGGCAAAAACTTTATCCCCCGGCTGCTTAAGCACAGGCATGGATTCACCCGTGATGGGCGCTTGATTGACTTCGGACCGGCCGTTGCGGACCACCCCGTCCAGCGGTATTTTCTCTCCGGGGCGGACAATCACCTGCTCGCCAAGTTGGATGGTGGCCACGTCAACTTCGATTTCTTGACCATTCCGCCGGACCAGGGCTTTTTTAGGGGCCAAGTCCATCAAAGAGCGGATGGCCCGCCTGGCCCTGTCCAGAGAATAATTTTCCAGCAGTTGGGCCAGAGAAAAAAAAAGACAACCACTGCGGCTTCGACCCATTCTCCGATGAAAGCAGCGCCAATGACGGCGATAGTCATCAGAAAGTTCATATCCAGGCTGAGATGACG